>JAZUGA010000178.1:0-13221 GCA_045640945.1 Lachnospiraceae bacterium
GAAAGAGAGAATAACATGAGAAGAATAAGTAAAAATTTCATTTTTCTCCTGTCAGCGATTCTTCTTTTGGCCTTTTGTTGTGGATGTGGTGCGAAAACCATAGGAACTCATGCAGTGGAACCAGTGGTAAAAGAAATGACGACACCGTCAGAAACGCTGAAAGAAACGGTGAAATCAGAAGAAGCGACCGCGCAACAGGAAAGTACGACGCTTCCAGCTGCAAACGATACGCCTGCAGCTGGTACGGAAGAGTATGATCCGGGACCAGCTGAAAATTATTACGACGAAACACCACAACCCGCACCAGTACCGGAACCGGACACAAATCCGACCTATGATATTTCTATTACGGTTGATGCTGGAGCATATGGAGGAATTCAAACATCCTGTTATTTATCTTTTAGCTATCAACCAACGGTTTATGATGCATTATGCAACTGTGGAGTTGGTTTTGACGGGAGTTCTTATTATATTAAAGCCATTAACGGACTTGCGGAAAAACAATATGGCTCAATGTCTGGATGGCTTTACAGTGTAAATGGGTATTCCCCGATGGAAACCTGTGGATCTTATTATTTAAATAGCGGAGATTCCGTATATTGGTGGTATCAGGCAGAATAGTTTTCTTTTTCTGAAACATACATATATTATCCTATCCTAATTATGATGGGCGGCTGCAGTTATTGCAGCCGCTTGTCATTTAAAAATATAGTTATTTTTCATTTGCCTATGTATTTTTTATATAAAAATGATAAAATAACTATGTATGAAAAAAAATCGATCACACAGTCAGAGAATCATAAACTCAAAAGTTGTTTTAATCGGAATTATTGTTCTGGTCCTTCTTGTGCTGACTGGTTTTAAGGTTTATGTAGACAATGATTACGAACCAATCCACAAACTGGATGATTTCCCTTTAGAAGCAGCAGTAACTTATACCGATACCGACAACCTGCTTTCGGCTGTTCCATCGACGCCATCGGATAAAAATATCGGCCTGATTTTCTATGGAGAAGAACGGGTGAACGGAGAATGTTATTATCCGTTGATGATGGCTTTGGCTGCGAAAGGTTACAGCTGCTATTTGCCTACCAGCTTTGGTAATTTGCCAATTCTGAACATCGAAGGGGCGGAGTTTGCAATCCGAAAATACCCAGACATTAAGGAATGGTACATTGTTGCCCATTCAAAGGCTTGTGAAATTGCCAGTCAGTACACTGAGCGCCATTCTGATGAGGTGGCAGGTATTATCTATCTGGGCGGATATTCCAAGAAACATGATTTATCCGAAAAGGACTTAAATCTTCTTTCTATTCATGGCTCGAGAGATACCGTCTTTAATCTGGACACCTTGAAACAGGTGAAAGAGAACGATCCGAAGAATTCGGTTTATCGCGTAATAAACGGCGGAAATAATACCTATTTTGCAGATTGCAGCCTGTTGAAAAATGATACAGAGGCGACTATTGACGTGAAACAGCAGATTAAGGAAACTGCGGAAATCATAGACGAATTTTTAATGAACTCAGAGGAAGAAAATTAAATGGAAAAATTTTATCGTTGCAGTGCGGATATTAATCTGGACGCTATCCGAAATAACATTACCTCAGCTCAGAAACTGTTAAAAGAAGGCGTAAAAACCTGCGCAATCTTAAAAGCAGACGGTTATGGACATGGAGCGGTACCTATTGCAAAGAATATAGCTGATTTAGTTGATTTTTATGCGGTAGCTTCTTTTGAGGAAGCTATGGAACTGGTAAATAATGGTATAGAGACTCCGATTCTTATTCTGGGCTATATCCACTATAGCTTTAACGAAGAAGCCATTAAAAACGACATTCGCCTGACTGTATACGATCTGGATATGGCAAAGAAGGTAAACAGAAGTGCGGCGAAGGTTGGCAAGAAAGCAAAAATCCATCTGAAAATCAATACAGGCATGAACCGTATTGGTTTTAAACCGAATGAAGAGAATCTGGAAGTAATTAAAGCCATCAGTAAGATGAAAAACATCGAAATCGAAGGTATTTTCACCCACTTCCACAGTGCGGATGAGAAGAGCCTGGCTTCTTCTTATGACCAGGAAGTTCTTTTCAAAGAGTATACCGAAGCTATTGAAAATATGGGCATTCATATTCCAATCAAGCATTGCTCCAACAGTGCGGCTACCATCCGAATGAGAGATGCGAACTTCAATATGGTCCGCATGGGCATCATTATTTATGGCTTGTATCCTTCCAAATATGTAAAGCAGATGAAATTACAGCCGGCAATGACTTTAAAGAGCCATATTACGACCATAAAGACCCTTGAGAAGGGAGACACGGTTGGATATGGTGCAACTTTTACGGCCAAGAATAAAATGCAGCTTGCCACAGTTTCTGTTGGCTATGCGGACGGATATTTACGTAATCTGAGAAATAAAGGCAAGGTTTTGGTCCGTGGACAAATCTGTAAAATTGTAGGCGGTGTATGTATGGACCAGATTATGATTGATGTATCTAAGGTTCCGGATGTTAAGGTCCAGGACGAAGTAATTCTGGTTGGAAGAACGAAAGATAAGGAAGTTCCGATGGAAGATGTTGCTGAATTAGCTGGCACCATCAACTACGAATTTGCCTGCGGAATCACAAGAAGAGTTACCAGAAGATATTTATCAAAAGGTAAGGTTGTGTATATTAAAGAATACTGTTAAAATATATAGACAAATTTTTTTATTTAAGAAAGGATAATATTATGGACGAGCACCCGCGAGCGGGATTCTTTGGAAAAATTTTTAAGAAAAAAGATGAAAATGAAATAGAAAACGAAATCGTTTCTATGCTGAATGAAGGTCAGGAACAGGGCGAAATCTTAGAGAGTGAAGCTGAGATGATCACCAACATCTTTGACCTGGATGAAACCAGCTGCTCGGAGATTATGACTCACCGAAAGAACATCAGTGCCCTTGATGGAGAAGTTACTCTTTTTGAAGCGCTGAATATGATTCTGGATGAGACTTTCTCCAGATATCCGGTTTATGTCGATAATATCGACAACATTATAGGTATTCTTCATATCAAGGATGCTATGAGATTCTATGTGCATGAAGAAAACCAGTCAAAACTGTTAAAGGATATTCCGGGCTTACTGCAGAAAGTGTATTACACTCCGGAAACCAGTAAGATTAACAGCATATTTAAAAATATGCAGTCCAACAAAATTCATATGCAGGTTGTTGTTGATGAATATGGTCAGACCTCTGGCATCGTATGCATGGAAGATATTCTGGAAGAGATTGTAGGAAATATCTTTGATGAGCATGATGAGATAGAAATCAACATCAACAAAGCAGAAGAGAACGTCTATATTGTTAAAGGACTTACCCCTCTGGAAGAAATTACGGAAGAACTGGGAATTGAGTTTGAAGATGATGACTTTGAAACATTAAATGGTTATCTGATTTCAAAAATCGACCGGATTCCGGAAAATGACGAGGGAACAGAAATTGCAGAAAACGGTGTAACTTATAAGATACTTGCCGTTGAAGATAAAACGATTTCTCTTGTACGGCTTGAAATAAAACCTTGGCAGGAGATAAAAGAAGAATAAAGGAAGAGGTAATTTATGTCAGGACATTCAAAGTTTGCGAACATTAAACACAAAAAGGAAAAAAACGATGCAGCAAAAGGTAAGATGTTTACCATTATTGGTAAGGAAATTGCCATTGCAGTTAAAGAGGGCGGACCAGACCCTGCAAATAACTCCAAGCTTCGTGATGTTATCGCTAAAGCAAAAGCAAACAACATGCCAAACGATACTATTGACCGTGGTATTAAGAAAGCAGCTGGCGATGCAAACTCTGTAAATTACGAAGTAATCACTTACGAAGGATATGGCCCTTCAGGTATCGCTATTATCGTTGATACTTTAACCGATAATAAGAACCGTACCGCAGCAAATGTTAAACATGCTATCTGAAAAGGCAATGGTAATGTTGGTACTCCTGGATGCGTTTCTTATATGTTCGATAAAAAAGGTCAGATCATCATCGATAAAGAAGAAGTTGAAATGGATGCAGACGAGTTAATGATGCTGGCTCTGGATGCTGGTGCAGAAGACTTTGCAGAGGAAGAAGACTCCTATACAATCTTAACTTCTCCAGATGATTTCAGTGCTGTACGTGAAGCTCTGGAAGCTGAAAACATTCCAATGATGGAAGCACAGGTTGAAATGATTCCTCAGAATTATGTAGACCTTACTGATGAAGAAGATATCAAGAATCTGAATAAGATCTTAGAACTTCTGGATGATGATGACGATGTTCAGGAAGTTTACCATAACTGGAACGAATAATTACTTAATAAACTACGGAACTTCGGATGAATAAAAAGCATATTATCGTGGGCGTTGAACCTGGTTCCATCGCCCACCAGCTATCTATTGAAAAAGGCGATTATCTCCTGACAGTCAACGGCGAAACTGTCAGGGATATTTTTGATTACCAGTTTTACGCTACCGACGAATTCGTAACCATTGAAGTTGAAAAAGCCAATGGTGACATTGAAGAATTCGAAATCGAAAAGGACTACGGTGATGATTTAGGACTGGTATTCGAATCCAGCCTTATGGATGACTATAAATCCTGTACCAATAAATGTATTTTCTGCTTTATTGATCAGATGCCGAAGGGAATGCGTGACACCTTATACTTTAAGGATGACGATTCCCGTCTCTCTTTCCTCCAGGGCAATTACATTACTCTGACCAACATGAAGGAAGAGGATATTGAACGTATTATCCGCTTCCACATGGAGCCTATTAATATTTCCATTCATACGACGAATAAGGAACTGCGCTGCAAAATGTTAAATAACCGTTTTGCCGGAGATAGTCTGCGTTTCTTAGACCGTTTTAATGAAGCAGGAATTTTAATGAATGGTCAGATCGTTCTTTGTAAAGGTATTAATGACGGAGCCGAACTGGAAAAGACCCTGGAAGACTTATCCAAATATGCAGAGAACATGGAGTCTGTTTCCATCGTACCGGTTGGCCTTACCAAGTACCGTGATGGTCTGTATCCAATCGAGCCATTTACAAAAAATGATGCAGAAAATGTCATAAACCTGGTAGAAAAATTTCAGGAAAAACTATATAATAAAATGTCCAGCCACTTCGTTCACGCCAGTGATGAATTTTACCTTCTGGCAGAGCGCGAATTACCGGAGGATGAGCGCTATGATGGCTATCCTCAGTTGGAAAATGGCGTAGGCATGTTAAGGCTTTTGGAAGTAGAATTCCATGAAGCTTTGTCTTGCGTGAAAAAAGATGGTCTGCCGAAAAGAAAGATTTCTATTGCTACCGGAAAGCTTGCTTATCCATATGTAGATACTTTGCTTCAGGACTTTAAGAAGCTTTATGGTCCGGATGGTGCAGACTTTGAATATAACTGTTACGAAATTACAAATACTTTCTTTGGAGAAAATATCACGGTTTCCGGTCTTGTCTGCGGCTGCGATATTTTAAGCCAGTTACAGGGAAAAGAATTGGGAGAAGAGTTGCTTCTTCCGATAAACATGTTCCGCTCCGGGGAAGAATGCTTCCTGGATGATGTAACGGTGAAAGAGTTAGAAGAAAAGCTTCATGTAAAGGTGACAGTAGTTCCTAGAGACGGAGCAGACCTTGTGAACGCTCTGCTTGGAATAGAAAATACAGATTTTAGGAGACAAGTTTATGAGCAAGCCGATAGTGGCTATTGTTGGTAGACCGAATGTAGGTAAGTCCACATTATTCAATGCTTTAGCCGGCAGTAATATTTCTATCGTTAAGGATACACCAGGCGTTACAAGAGATCGTCTTTATGCGGATGTGTCCTGGCTTGACATGGACTTTACTTTAATTGATACAGGCGGTATTGAGCCAGACAGCAGCGATGTTATTCTTTCTCAGATGAGGGCTCAGGCCCAGCTGGCTATTGATTCTGCAGATGTTATTATTTTCCTTGTAGACGTTCGTCAGGGACTGGTGGATTCCGATGATAAAGTTGCAGATATGCTGCGAAGAAGCGGAAAACCGATTGTCCTTGTAGTCAATAAAGTGGATAACTTTGCGAAATTAGAAGCAGATGTTTATGAATTCTACAACCTAGGTTTAGGTGACCCGGTACCGATTTCTGCCACGGGCAAATTAGGCTTTGGCGATATGCTGGATGAAGTAACGAAACATTTTGACCGGACCGCCATGGAAGAAGAGGACGATGACCGCCCGAAAATTGCCGTTATCGGAAAGCCGAACGTTGGAAAATCCTCTCTGGTTAATGCTTTGATTGGCGAAAACCGTGTGTTAGTTTCGGATATTCCGGGAACGACCAGAGATGCGGTTGACACCGTCGTTACCCGAGGCGAAAAAGAGTATGTTTTCATTGACACTGCCGGATTAAGAAGAAAATCCAAAATCAAAGAAGACTTAGAGCGTTATTCCATTGTTCGTGCAGTAGCTGCGGTAGAAAAAGCCGACGTAGTCATTATGGTGATTTCTGCAGAAGACGGTTTCACAGAGCAGGATGCGAAAATTGCCGGTATTGCTCATGAGCGTGGCAAGGGAATCATCATTGCAGTAAACAAATGGGATGCCATCGAGAAAGACGACAAGACTATTTACCGTTATACCGAAAAGATTCGTCAGGGATTGGCTTACATGCCTTATGCGAGACTGCTTTTCATCTCAGCGAAAACGGGACAGCGATTGGAAAAACTGTTCGACCTGATAGATGTTGTAGTTGAAAACAGTACCAGACGTATCCAGACGGGTGTTATCAACGAGATCATAACCGAAGCGACTGCTCTGAATCAGCCGCCTTCCGACAAAGGCAAACGCCTGAAAATTTTCTATGTTACACAGGTTGCTGTTAAACCTCCAACTTTTGTAATTTTTGTAAACGACAAAGAGTTAATGCATTTTTCCTATTTGCGTTATCTTGAGAATAAAATCCGAGAAGCTTTTGGCTTCGAAGGAACGCCACTTAAATTCTTTGTACGTGAGCGCAAAGACAAAGAGTAAGAAAAAACCACTAATCGGGGGATTTAGTAATGTTTTTCACACCGGAAAGAATTTTCCTTTTATGTTGCTTAGGTGGAGGATATATCTTCGGCCTTATTCAGACAGCGTTTTTTATCAGTAAAGCAAAACATAAAGACCTGAGGTACCATGGAAGTGGTAACTTGGGAACAACCAATGCATGGCGAGTTCTGGGTGCTGGATATGGCATTCTGACTTTTATTGGCGACCTTGTTAAAACCGCAGCTGCTATTTTCCTGGCTATGTATATTTATCAGAAATTCTTTATGACATCCCTCAGCATTGATTTCCATGCAGTGGTTTTATTTACCGGCGTAGGCGTTGTATTAGGACACGACTTCCCTGTATACCTGAAATTTAAAGGCGGAAAAGGAATCGCTTGTACGTTTGCAACTATCGTATGTCTTCAGGACCTGAAACTTATCGCAGTAGCTGTTTTGGTGTTCCTGATTATCTTCCTTGTTTTCCGTTATGTATCGGTAGCATCTTTACTGATGGTATTTTTCTCCGCAGTAGCATTCATGTTTTTCATGATAATGCGGTGGACCTTTGTCCCGGATAATTGGGTCATGGATTGTGAAGTCGGTCTGGCTGTTTTATTTATTCTTGCATTACTTGCCCATACTCCGAATCTGATTCGATTGGCTTATGGTGAAGAGAACAAGTTCTTATTCCGTAAACGTCTCAGACAGGAACAACAAGAAGAAGACTATACGGACTTTGATAAATATTATGAAGAGAATATGCCTGCTGCAACAGAAGAAACTTTAGAAGCTGCACAGGAGGGCGCAGAAGCTGTAGCAGAAGCCGTTGAGGAAACGAAAGAAGCAGTGGAAGAAGCAGTGGAAGAATTTGCAGAGACAGTAGAAGAAGTTGCCGAAGAAGTAACGGAAGAGGCAGCAGAGGCTGCTGAAACTGCGGAAGAAACAATCGAAGAAATAGCAGAAGCAGCAGATACTACAGAAACTGTCGAGGAGACTACGGAAGAAATTACAGAAGAGACAGTAGAGGAAACTACGGAAGAAATTACAGAAGAGACAGTAGAGGAAACTACAGAAGAAATAGTTGAAGAAGCAGCAGAAACTGTTGAAGAAACGGTCGAAGAAGTAACGGAAGAATTTGCAGAAGAAGTAGAAGAAGCAGCAGAAACCGTTGAAAATGTTAAGACAAATTCCGGAAAGAATAAATCCGGTAAAAAGAATAAATCTTCTAAGAAAAACGATTCCAATGGAATGGATAAGAGAAAACAGAGAAGATTAAATAAAAAGGCTAAAAGAGAACAACAGAAATAACAGATAAATATTGAGGAAGTAAAAATGGCTGATATTACAGTTTTAGGTGCCGGTAGTTGGGCCCTTGGAATCAGTATCCTACTGAATGATAACGGACACAATGTAACGATATGGAGTGCTATTCCGGAAGAAATCGAACTACTGAAGGAAACTCATGTGAATCCAAAGTACCTGAAGGATGTTGTCATTCCGGACCGCATTGCGCTGTCTACCGACTTAGAACAAGCCGTAAAAGGTGCTGAAGTAATTGTAATGGCCGTTGCCTCTAAATTCGTAAGAAGTACTGCGAAGAAATTAGTCGGACTTATTCCGGACGGTCAGATCATTATCAACCTGGCGAAGGGAATTGAGTCCGATTCTTTATTTACCATGACACAGGTTATTTCTGACGAACTGTCGAATGCGAATGTTTGCGTTCTTTCCGGACCAAGCCATGCAGAAGAAGTTGCTAGAAAGATGCCGACTCTGGTTACCATTGCCAGTGAAAATCTTGAGACTGCGAAATATCTTCAGCAAGTATTTGCCAGTCCTGTTTTCCGCGTATATACCAGTGAAGACGTACTTGGTATTGAAGTTGGGGGCTCTTTAAAGAATGTAATAGCTCTTGCAGCAGGTATGGCGGATGGTATTGGTTATGGCGATAATGTTAAGGCAGCTTTGATTACCCGTGGCATTAAAGAAATTTCCCGTCTGGCCATTCAGATGGGTGCAAAGGCGGAAACTCTTTATGGACTTTCCGGTATGGGAGATTTAATTGTAACCTGCGCTTCTATGCATAGTAGGAATCGTCGCGCCGGTATTCTTATCGGCCAGGGAAAAACTATGGAAGAAGCTGTCAAAGAAGTAAATATGGTAGTTGAAGGCATTGTTTCTGCTGAAGCAGCGATGCAGCTGGCAAACAAGTATGATATTGAAATGCCGATCGTTGCAGAAGTAAACAAGGTGCTTTTTGAAAATAAATCCGTTAGAGAAGCGGTAGACAGTCTTATGCTCCGCGACCTTATTTCCGAATAATGACTTTCAAAATAGACGATATCACATGGAATGATCTGAATATTGACGAAGTGCTGAAAGGCATGGATGTTTGTAATTCCTCCGTTGGATCTGAGGTCTTAAAAAAGACCCTTTCTAACCTGGAATTTGATGAAGAAATCTTATCTGCACGGGGCCAGAAAGCGGATTATTTCACGGAGAATCCGTCCGTTGCGAAAAATCTTGCGAAAATCTTTAAGAATCTTGGAAAAACCAAAAAAGTATCTTTTCTCGAGTATATTTTCAAATTAAACGAACTCCCGGTAAGAAATAACGGAATCCATATCGTTCTGATTCTTTTACTTTTGGTAAGTATCGGTTTAATTTTCGTAAAACCGGCAATCGGTATTATTGCACTCGTAGCCATGATTGCAATTAATATTATTTTATATTTCCGGTATAAAGCTTCCATCGAGGCCTATTTCAACTGTGTCAAATATTTAGTGAATATGATTACCGCTGGGGAGAGCATTACGAAAACAACTCTGGGAAAAGACAACTCTCCATTTTCTGACGATGTAAAAGCTTTAAAGGAACTGGTAAAAACTTTTGCTCCTGTGAAAAGGGGCAGCTGGCTGATTACGAACAGCGTTTCCGGTTCTTTGATTGACGTGCTCATGGATTATGTAAGAATGATTTTCCACGTGGATTTAATGAAATTTAATTCCATGCATAAACTGTGTACGGATAAACCGGACGAGATTCAGAAACTCTATGACATTTTGGGCGGTATAGAAACGGCGCTTTGCATTTCTGCTTACCGACAGAAACTGGCTTATTATTGTGAGCCGGGTTTTACTGCAGCAGTGAAATCCGTAAGCGCAGAGGAAATGTGTCATCCGTTAGTTAAGAATCCGGTTCCAAACAGCATTCTTGCAGAAAAATCCGTTCTATTAACCGGAAGCAATGCCTCCGGTAAATCTACGTTCCTTAAGATGCTGGCCGTAAATCAGATCTTCGCCCAGACCATTTACACCTGCTTTGCAAAATCTTTTCAAACGTCTTTCTACAAGGTACTATCTTCAATGGCTTTAACCGATAATATTTTAGGTGAGGAAAGCTATTTTGTTGTGGAAGTAAAATCCCTGAAGAGAATGTTTGATCAGCTGGAAGAAAATGTGCCGGTCATGCTTTTCGTGGATGAGGTATTAAGAGGCACGAATACGAAAGAAAGAATCGCGGCTTCCAGCCAGATTTTAAAAGAATTATGTGGCCAGAACGCATTATGTTTTGCCGCTACTCACGATATCGAATTAACCCATATTCTTGAATCGGACATGTTAAATTATCACTTCTCTGAAACCGTGGAAAACGATCAGGTCCTCTTTGATTACAAGCTGAAAGAGGGAAGAGCGACCAGCAGAAATGCCATCAAATTACTGAACGCTTATGGTTTTCCGAAAAGTATCATAGAATCCGCTTCCGACATGGCGGATCGCATCTAAAAATCCTTATAAAAAAACCGAAAAATAATTATATTATTCGTATATATTTACCCTATTAAAACATAGTACCTTAAGGTATAATCATTATGTATGATTATCTGTACAATCAGCGGATTGTGCATTTGTAACTTTGTAGTAAAAAAAATCATTAAGTGAGGACAAAGAAATGGCAAAAGCTAAAACAACTGTAAAGTTCCAGGGAACTTTAGAACAAGAAAAAGCTTTGCAGGAAGTAATTGCAGCTCACAAGGGTCAGGCCGGAGCTCTCATGCCTGTATTACAGGCAGCTCAGGGTATCTACGGATATCTTCCAATTGAGGTTCAGGAAATGATCGCTTCAGGGCTTCATCTTTCCGTAGCAGAGGTTTATGGTGTTGTAACTTTCTATTCTCAATTCTCCTTAAATCCAAAGGGACAGTATCGTGTATCTGTTTGTTTAGGAACAGCATGCTACGTTAAAGGTTCCGACAAGGTTTTAGAAGCTGTTGAGAATAAACTGGGAATCAAGAGTGGTGAGTGCACTGCTGACGCAAAATTCTCAGTAGACGTAACAAGATGTTTAGGTGCTTGCGGACTTGCTCCAGTCATGACAGTAAATGATGACGTTTATGGCAAGGCAGAGCCTAAGATGGTAGCTGGAATTATCGACCGCTACATGAACGATTAGGAGGGCGCCATGACTATAGAACAATTAAATGAGATTAAAGAGAAAAAGCGCGAGCTTGTAATGGTTCGTAAAATCGTTAAAGAAGAAGGCGAAAAACTTGCTGCTAACACAGATTACCGTAAACAGGTTCTTATCTGCGGTGGTACAGGATGTACTTCTTCCGGATCTAAAGCTATCATCGATACTTTAGAATCTGAACTGGAAAAGAAAGGTCTGAAGGACGTATTAGTTGTTAAGACTGGTTGCTTCGGTCTTTGCGCATTAGGTCCAATCATGATCGTTTATCCAGAAGGAACTTTCTATTCACAGATGACCCCAGAGCATGTTGTAACCGTATGTGATCAGCATCTCGTAGAAGGCGGCCAGCCTGTAACAGAACTTCTTTACAAAGATTCCGTTCTTGAAGATGGAACAATCCTTCCTTTAAGTGAGACTCCATTCTACAAGAAACAGAAGAGAATCGCTCTTAGAAACTGCGGCGTTATTGCTCCAGAAGATATTGACGAAGCAATCGCTCTTGACGCATATCAGGCTCTTCACAAATGTCTGACAGAAATGACACCAGACGAAGTTATCCAGGTTATGATTGATTCCGGTCTTCGTGGACGTGGTGGTGCTGGATTCCCTACAGGTATGAAATGGAAATTCGCATGCGACAGACGTGGTGAAGTTCAGAAATATGTATGCTGCAACGCTGATGAAGGTGACCCAGGTGCATTCATGGACCGTTCCGTTCTTGAAGGCGACCCACATGTAGTACTTGAAGCTATGGCTATTGCTGGTTACGCAATCGGTTCTAACCAGGGCTACATCTACGTACGTGCTGAGTACCCAATCGCTGTTGAGCGTCTGAATATTGCTATTGGACAGGCTAGAGAATATGGTCTGTTAGGAAAGAACATTTTCGGTACAGGATTCGACTTTGATATCGAATTAAGACTTGGCTCCGGTGCATTCGTATGCGGCGAAGAAACAGCTCTTATGACCTCTATCGAAGGCAAACGTGGTGAACCAAGACCTCGTCCTCCTTTCCCACCAGTAAAAGGTTTATTCGGACAGCCTACAATTCTTAATAACGTAGAAACATGGGCAAACATTCCTCAGATTATCATGAACGGAGCTGCATGGTTCAACTCAATGGGAACTGAAAAATCTAAAGGAACAAAAGTATTTGCTCTTGGTGGAAAGATCAACAATACAGGTCTTGTAGAAGTTGAAATGGGAACAACCCTTCGTGAAATCGTTGAAGAAATCGGTGGCGGCGTTCCTGATGGAAAGAAATTCAAAGCAGCTCAGACCGGTGGTCCATCCGGCGGATGTATCGCAGCTGACAACTTAGATGTTCCAATCGATTATGATAACCTTATTGCTATCGGCTCCATGATGGGTTCTGGCGGACTTATCGTTATGGACGAAGACAACTGTATGGTAGATATCGCAAAATTCTTCCTGAACTTCACAGTTGATGAATCTTGTGGTAAATGTACAGCTTGCCGTATCGGTACAAAGAGATTATATGAAATCCTTGAAAAGATCACAGCTGGCGAAGCTACAATGGAAGACTTAGAGAACATGGAATACTTATGCAACAGCATTAAGAACAACTCTCTGTGTGCTCTTGGACAGACCGCTCCAAACCCAGTTGTATCTACATTCAACTGCTTCAAAGATGAGTACCTTGCTCATGTTCAGGATAAGAAATGCCCAGCAGGCGTTTGCAAAGCTCTCC
>JAZUGA010000179.1:0-2376 GCA_045640945.1 Lachnospiraceae bacterium
GAAACCTACAGACGAAAGCAAGCTTGGTTTTGGCAGAGTATTTACAGACCACATGTTTGTCATGGATTGGTACAAAGGAAAAGGCTGGGAAGATGCCAGAATTATTCCTTTTGGAAACCTCAGCGTGCATCCGGCATCCACTGTTTTTCATTATGCCGTTGAAATTTTTGAAGGCCTGAAGGCTTATCGTGCAGCAAATGGAAGCATCCGTTTGTTCCGCCCGATTGAAAACGCAAGACGTATGAACAACTCTGCAATCCGTATGGCAATGCCTACAATTCCGGAAGAAGATATTGTTCAGGCAATCGAAACCTTAGTAACCATCGACAAAGACTGGGTTCCTCATGAAGACGGAACAAGCCTTTACATCCGTCCATTCATGATCGGTGATGACGAACACCTTGGCGTACATGGAATTTCCCACGCTCGTTTCATGATCATTCTTAGCCCATCGGGAGCTTACTATCCAGAAGGAATGGCTCCTGTAAAGATTATGATCGAAGATGAAGACGTTCGTGCCGTACGTGGTGGTACTGGTTTCACAAAATGTGGTGGAAACTATGCAGCATCCCTTCGTGCCGGTGACCGTGCAGAAGAAAAAGGCTTCACACAGGTTCTGTGGCTGGATGGCGTAGAAAGAAAATATATTGAAGAAGTTGGCGCTATGAACATTATGTTCAAGATTAACGGAAAAGTTGTTACTCCGGAACTGAACGGCTCAATCCTTCCTGGAATTACCCGTAAGAGTATCTTGGAACTTCTCCGCAGTAAAGGCGCAGACGTAGAAGAAAGAAAAATCAGTATTGATGAAGTGATGGAAGCTGCAGAAAGCGGCACTTTGGAAGAAGTCTGGGGCTGTGGAACCGCAGCAGTTGTTTCTCCAGTTGGCTGGCTTGCTTTTGAAGATAAGATGTTCTGCATCAATAACGGAGAAATCGGCGAATTAACACAGAAACTTTATGACGAACTCACAGCAATTCAGTGGGGCAAAAAAGAAGATCCATTCGGATGGACCTATACACTTGTTGAGGAATAATTAATGGCAAAAGAAATGATTACTGTTGATGGCAATACCGCCACAGCGGATATAGCATATGAATTTTCAGAAGTAGCGGCAATCTATCCGATTACGCCGTCTTCTCCAATGGCAGGCTCCACCGACGCATGGAGCGCAAATGGCAGAAAGAATATGTTCGGCCAGCAGGTCAAACTGGTGGAAATGCAGTCAGAAGCTGGTGCAATCGGCGCGGTACATGGCGCCCTTCAGACGGGTGCTCTTGCAGTTACCTATACTTCCAGCCAGGGCCTTATGCTGATGATTCCTACTCTTTACCGTATCGTAGGTGAAAGACTTCCTGCAGTACTTCATGTAGCTGCAAGAACCGTAGGTACTCACGGCATGAGTATTTTTGGCGACCATAGTGATGTTATGGCCTGCAGACAGACTGGAGCAGCTCTGCTCAGCTCCGGCAGCGTTCAGGAAGCAGCAGAAATTGCAGCCGTAGCCCATCTTTCCGCTTTGAAGGGAAGCACTCCGTTCATCCATTTCTTTGATGGATTCCGTACCTCTCATGAGCTTTGCAGAATCGAGGCTCCGGATAAAAAGGCTTTGGCAGCATTGATGGATAAAGAGGCACTGAAACGTTTCCGCAGATATGCCCTGAATCCAGAGCATCCAATGCTCCGTAACACCGTTCAGAATGACGATGTATTCTTCCAGACCCGTGAAGCAGCAAATCATTTCTATAATGACCTTCCTGGTATTGTGGAAAATTATCTTCATGAAGTAAATAAAATCTGCGGACGCAATTATGAACTGTTTAACTATTACGGAGATCCGGAAGCTACTGATGTAATCGTAGCAATGGGCAGCGTAAGTGGAACCGTATGCGAGGTTGTCGACTGGCTTCGCAGCCTGGGCCGTAAGGTTGGTTATATTCAGGTTCATTTATATCGTCCGTTTTCTATTAAACATTTTCTGGAAGCTCTTCCGGAAACCACCCAGCGTATCGCGGTACTGGACCGTACAAAAGAGCCGGGGGCAGCAGGAGAGCCTCTGTATCAGGACATCTGTACCGCCCTTATGGGAAGCGAACGCAAGATTTCTGTAATCGGAGGAAGATACGGACTCAGCTCAAAAGATACGGATCCTTCCCAGATTGCAGCTGTATTTAATAATCTTGCCCAGGAGAATCCGATTAAGGGATTCACCATCGGCATTAATGATGATGTTACCCACTTAAGTCTGGAAAATGCAAAGATGGATGGCTTCAACCCAGGCAACATTATGCTGGTTAAGTTCTGGGGCCTTGGTGGCGACGGAACTGTCGGAGCAAATCATAATACGGTTCAGATTCTCGGCGACTGCGCGAATAT
>JAZUGA010000180.1:0-5871 GCA_045640945.1 Lachnospiraceae bacterium
TTAGTGACAGCCTAGTTAATGATTTTCTGGTTGAGGCAATGGAATATGTTCCTTCCGTGACTTTAAAAGGAATTGGAAAATCAGCAAGAGAGATTTATACCGATTCCTATCAGGAACCGATACAGATAATTGCGAAAGCCCTTATGGCTTCTACGAAAGAACAAAAAGATGCTTTCGTTACTGCAATTGGCGACGCAGCAAGAAAAAATATAAATGGATGGGAAATAGCCAATCTGGTTGCGGGATTCACCGACTTTGTTTGGGGCGGCAAAGGTGGAAGCGAGATTTACCTTAAGCTGAGCAACCTATTAAGAGATATTTTAGAAGATTTTTCAAAGGATAAGAGTGTTTCCGGAATCATTTCAAGTTCGGAAATGGAGATTTTGAAAAACAGTTACGACGATCTTGCTGCTTTAGTAGCAGCGCTTTATATTACGGATCTTAGCATGGTTGATGGCTATCAGCACATAGCGACAGCGAAAACTTATGCTGCAGAATTGTTCCTGCCACATTATCCGGAATACGTTCTGGCTTACATGAGAGCAAGAGACCCGAACTATAACGGTAAGAATGTTGAGCAGTATCAGCTGAAAATTTCTTCTGCAGACGCAAAGTCCCTGAAAAATATACAGTTGAATGTATATACGGAGCAGCTGACTTCTCCATATCAGTATGATCAGATTGCATCTGTTACGAAAGATGGCTTGAATACAAGTTATGAGTTCAGTGACGGATGGTGGGAAGGAAGCGCTACATACTCAGATAACGAAATAACATTGTATCTGAACAGAAATATTAACAATGATTTCGAAAAGGATAGTGACTACCGATTTGAGATTATTAATAACAGTACCGATGGTTCACGCCAGAAACTGAAAATAGATTACAACATCCTTAAAGAAGGAAAAGATGGTGACAATAAGACGCAGGATTTTGAAAAAACTGCTATTCCGGTTGCCAATGACGATGTTTTAAAAATCATTCCAAGAAAGGATGACCGTTCCTATGCGACCTTGGAAAAATACATTCAGGTGACACCAGTATTTGTAGATGAAAATCTGAATGAAATTGAGGAGGGTAGCATTGTTGTACGTACAACGGAAGATGGTAGAAAGGCAGACTTCCGTCATTTTCTTGTTACGGATGAGCATAGCTACGAAGTAACCGCTCCTTCCGGAACGTTCTTGAATGAATTGGCAATACCAGCTTATGACGACGCTGGAAATGTGGTTATTGATCCAGAAAGAGATAGAGCTTATACCCGTCATGTATTCAATCCTTCCTCATGGGATTGGAACGAATGCAGCATGCCGCTTTATATCGTTTGTAGTGACAGATTTGCGGAGGGAAAAGTATATGCAGATATTACCTACCAGCATCGGGGCTCATCAAAAAAACTCATTGATGAAATCAATACCACCATTCCGTTAAAATTAGCGAATTTGACAAAGAAGTCAGAGGATGTTGGTACTGGCGAACAGTATATGGATGCGGAACCGGGAGATACGATTGAAATATCGTTCGATAAGAGCAAGATTCCAAGCGGAAAAGTATTTAATGGTTGGTCTGTGAAGTCCAACGTCTATGTGGAAAAGACCGAGGAGGAAACGAAACTGACCTTTACGATGCCAGAAGGCGGAGCGGAAGTTCATGCAATGCTTGGTGATTCCTTAGAGGGCGTAACTCTTACGTTCACTGGCTCTTGGGCTCATCCAACGGATCGGCTTCCGGACGAAATCGATGGATACTGGAGATTAGTATATATTGATCCAGAATATGCAGACGTTTCTTATAAGAACGCAGCAAATTGCTATCCGGCAAAACATATTTACCAGAAGATGGATAAGGACCGTGCTGGCAAAGCATGGATTAAGGCTCCTGGATATTCTTCCGAGGCTTCTGGCGATATGGTATTTGATCATTGGGAAGTATTCTATACCGATACGGGTGAAAAATGCACAGACCGAATCGCCGTTGAAACCTACTATAATTCCCGCACAGAAACTTACGAAACTCAGATGGCCAATCCGAACGGAGTGACCAACGAAGTGCTGGTTTTGGAAAATATTAAGAAGAGTCTTACGGTGGTTCCGGTATTTGTTCCGGCAGAATATGAAGTCCATGTCCGTTATTCCACAAGAAGCCAGCAAACCCTTCGTTTTAAGGCAGGTGAAACCGTAACGCTGACCGATCGGAAGATGCTGGGATATGAACATGAGAAATGGACGGGATACTACAATCCATTGCAAGAGACCGTAGACAAATACGGAAATGTAACAAGATCCTATGACGAAACCATCGTTGTGGACATGGGAGAACAGAAACATGCCGATGGCGTATGGCAATTTACCATGCCAAAGGGCGATGTATATGTAACGGCAACCAACAAGCTTGCGGATTATGAAGTAAGCTGGACTGGTGATGCCATTCAGACCTCCGATGGAGCGAAAACTTATCACATGGGTGATGAAGTAGTGGTCGTTCCAGATAATATTGGACATTCCCAATATCTCGCAGATGTTTGGGTTGAATCTGGTCTGGATTTCCCAGAAGATGCGGAATTAGTTACCAATGGGGATGGAGAAGTAATCAGCTTGTCCTTCACTATGGAAGCTAGCGATGTACAGCTGGATTGCAGCGTGCTTCAGTATCCAGAGCATGAACTGAAGCTGGAGAACGCTACCGCCGAATATACCGATGGCTACGAAATCATTGCGTTGCCAGAAGATGTATATACGGTTTACGAATACGATATCCTTACACTGAAAGCGAAGGTTCCAACGGGCTCTTACTTCAAGAACTGGGAAGTTTTGGAAGGAACCATAGAAATTCTCGATGATGCAAATACCGGGGAAGCTTATATTGTAATGCCGGATGAAGATGTAACTATCAAGGCGGTTTTGGGAACCTATGAAGAGATTGATGAAGTTGCCTTAGATTTCACTTCCTCCTTTGCAGGAAACCGATTGCTTCCAGAATCTGCTTTTGTAACCAGCGGGGAAGATCAAGTTCAGGAAGATTCCGTGGAAATCGAAGAGATTTCGGACTGCTGGAGAGAAAATCCGGGAATCTTCGGATATCCATATAAATTTAGCTTTGTATTGACACCAGAGGAAGGTTATTACTTTGGTGAGAATACCGAAGTAAAACTTCACGACACTCTTTGCACCGTTACCGTTCAGGAGGATGGTTCGGCTCTGGTAACTTGCGAGCTTACTACGGATCCGGCCTATGTTACGAAGATTGAGGACGTGAAGGGCTTAGAAGGTCTTCCGGCACATACCACGCTGGATGAAATAAAAGACAAGATGCCGAAAGTTGCCAACGCTTATGTAGAGGAACGACATTCCTGGATTAATCCAGATATCACTTGGGATTGGGATAATCTGGAACAGGAAGACGGCAGTGAGTTTATTTACGATGATACTTCGGAAGAAGAACAGGTATTTTACGTAAATGCAACAAATCTTGACTTCTCCGACTATGTAGGAGATCTGCAGGAATATTATGAGAATGGATTGTTGATTGCTTCCGATGTTACTTACAATCACCGTGCTCGCGTAACGGTATTGGCAGAAGATAAAGTATCCTTGCCATATGTAAGCAACAGCAATCAGCCAGGAACCTATGATAAAAATGTTTCGGTAAGCTTAGCCTGCGATACCGAAGATGCGGTGATTTATTATCTGGTGGATCAGCCAGGCAAAACGTTAGACGCAGAGAAAATTCTTGCAGAGGGTACCGAATATGATGGCACCGCAATTGATGTGGACGGCACGGAAGGAACTTCTGTCAGCGAAACGATTTATGCGATAGCGGCAGTTGCGAATGGTGAAGGAACGACAAAACTCAGCGAAGTAGCAGGATTGGATTACACCATTGAACTTCCAGCACCGATCGAATATTTCGATTTGACGGTAATCAACGGCAGCGGAAGCGGTACCTATCCGTTTGATGGAAAGACCGTGGTAGGAGTAAAAGCAAATGCTCCAGATAAAAATGCTACCTTCAAAGGCTTTACGGTGAAGGAAGGAACCATTACGCCAATCTCCGGCGGATTAGAGAATGATTTCTGCAACTTCTATATGCCGGAATCCAATGTTACTATGGTTGCAACCTATGAAATTGATGCCCTTGCATTTATCGTGGATAAACCATCTGCTGGAAAACAACTTTCCGGAGACGTTATCCAAAGCGAGAACAATCCAAAGGGAATCCAACTGTTAGAAAGAGGCTGTGGATCGATTTCTTACTATGATCCTTCGGAAGCAGAATGGACAGGAACGGCAAAACATAATACCAGATATGCTGGCGTTATTACGATTTCCGCACCGGAAGGATATGAACTTTCGGAAGACACCGTAGTAACCATTAACGGAGAAAGAGCCGTAGTTTGGGAGAACCAGGATGGAACCATTCAGGCAGCAATAGAATTCCCAAAGACAGCGAAAAAAATCTACAACCTGACCGTAATTAATGGAACGGCGTATAGCCAAGAAACAGAGCAACCAGCCTTACTGAAGGCTAGCAACGGAATGGAAGAAGATTTTGAAGAACTTCCTTTATTCGACGGAGCAGCAGAACTGTACGGAGGAGAATTGATTCAGATTGAAGCTGATGAAATTCCGGGAAAAGTATTCGTGGGTTGGAAAGAATCTTCCGGAACTCTTACGCTGGAAGGAAATCCTTGCGAGTTCATCATGCCTTCCCAGAACATTACTATAACCGCTCTTTACAAAGACATCTTAAGCGAGATTGAGCTGTCCATGGCAGAACCAGAAAGCCCAGATTGGATTCTTTCCGGAAGAGCGAAGGTAGAGTCGGAAGGAATTGTTGGACCAACCACACGTGCAAAATGGACGAAAGATAACAAGGAGATTTCTGTAGTCGAGGAAGACGGAAGATATCTGGTTTCCTTTGAAGTAGCAGTAGAAGACGGATTTATTCTGGATGAAAATGCTACGGCCACAATAAATGGAAAGCCTTGTCTGATCACTGTTTTAGATAATGGAGAAAGAGCCGTTCTTGGAACCTCCTTTGAACTTGAAAAACCGGAGAAACCAGATGATCCAGTAGATCCGGTGGATCCGGTAAAGCCGGACGAGCCAGATTCTCCGGACACAGGAGACCATGCCAATGTTGGACTTTACATAATCCTAATGTTGTTATCGCTTATTCTTGGAATTTCCGCAATTATCGTTGAAATGCGAAAGAGAAGAGAACGCTAAAAATGATGAAGAGCCTCGCGAAAGCGAGCCTCTCTTTTATAAAAATAGGATATTACAAAAATGTCACAACAAGAACTTAAAATGTCACTATAATCAATGTTGTATTCAGCAAAAAAGCGATATCTTTCAGACACAAGAAGTTACAGGAGGAAAAAAGATGTCAATTTTAGAAGTGAACAGTGTGAAAAAAACTTATACCACGGAAAGTAGCCCGGGCAAGGGCAGCATCTTTCGGTTTGATTTATCACAAAAGGTATATTAAAAAGAGCTTCTCCTAAGAAAAGCTCTTTTTTTATGCCAATGTATCTTTATTTATGAATTATTCTTCTGGCTGGTCTCCTCTTTCGTATCCGTAGGTTTCGTTCATAACTACGGAGAAGTGAAGGATTGGCTTGTCTCCCTGTTCAATGGTCATCAGTGGGCAGTGTGGAAGGTTCGGAGGCAGGAAAACCATGGTAGATTTTGTTAATCTATGGCATTCGCCGTCTACCCAGAATTCTACAACGCCACCAAGCTCCAGTGGGTTCTCAGGGTCTGTTCCAACAAATCCTAAAATTTCAGGATATGGATGATGATGTGGCTGAGCAACCTGGCTGTTTGGGCTGGCTTTGATCATTTCAGCGTTTGGTTTCATCCAGAAGCA
>JAZUGA010000181.1:0-3646 GCA_045640945.1 Lachnospiraceae bacterium
TAACTATATGCTGGGAAGCAAGCTGGTAGATGTTCTCAGCTATCTGCGTCCGGACTTCACGATGATTGAAGGCGTGGAAGGTACCATTTACGGACATTATCCAGTAACCGCCCTTGCAGACGAAGCCGTATTACCGCTGAAGGTCATCGTTGCAGGAAAGAACGTCGTTGCGACCGATATGGTAGGCGCAAGAATCTTTGGCCTGGGCTTAGAGGATGTACCACATCTGAAACTTGCCGTAGAAAAAGGATTCTCCGAGGGCGTACAGTCTTTAGATGATATCGAAATTGATGGCGACATCTCTATGTACACAGAAAAGTATCCGACCGATTTATATGACGCATTCCCAGAGGATGTAAAACTCATCTATGGAAAAGAACGTGCATGTAAGGAAGGCTGCGTTAACAATCCACTGACCCTGCTGCAGATTATGTATAACGACCATCATGGCAAAGGTGGCTGGACCATGGTTATGGGCAAAGGCTTTGATGAAGCTGAAATCGATGCTATTCAGGGCCAGGTACTGGTGGTTGGTCATTGCGCCATTAATGAAGTCGGCGATAAGCTGGTTCAGCGTCTGGGAAAGAAAAACGTTTTCTTCTCCGGAAAATGTAACGAATTGGCAAAGAGTGCGGCAGCTATGTTCTATCTGATGAAAGTTTCTCCACTGGAATTCGCACCAATCTCCCCATTGGTGTCCGTACGCTGCATCATCCAGGCGAAGCTTCATGGAACGAAAGCCTTGGTACCATCTTTGTTATCCAACTATATAAAAACCGTTTAAGATTAAATATCTTTTTGCAACCACTTGTGATAGAATTACAAAGATACAAATAAACAACATAGGTATTTCGTTTAAATATTATTTGTATAAAAAATGATTCAAAATAAATTGGAGGAGGACGAGTTAATGGCAAAATTAACTGAGAAAGAGAACTATTTAATGTGTCTCCGTGGCGAGCAGCCAGAATGGATTCCACATATTGCTATGGATCAGGGAACTCCTGGACCATCCGCAGGAACAGGCCCATCTATCATGGGAATGAAAGTTGAACCAGACGGAAGAATGTTCGATATGTGGGGCGTAGAGCTCATCACAAGCAAAGAAGCAGCAGGCGGAAGAATTCCTAAGACATGGGACTTCATCCTTGACGACATCACAAAATGGCATGACGTAATCAAAGCTCCATCACTGGAAGGCATTGATTGGGAAATGATGGCAAAGAAAGATCTGGAAGCTAGACCTATCGACCGTGAGAACCAGGCAGTTGGATACAGCGCTGGCGGCGGATTCTTCCAGAACTTAATGGCGTTCATGGGCTTCACAGAGGGCCTTTGCGCATTATCGGAAGAACCAGAAGAGTGCGAAGCTTTATTCGATTACCTTTGCGACTTCTCTTGTGAAGTAATTGAAAAATCTATCGATTACTACAAACCAGACATCTTCAACCTGACAGATGATACAGCAGCTTGGAACAATCCTTTCGTTTCTCTGGAAATGATGCAGAAATATTTCGTTCCTCGTTACAGCAGATTAACAGATTATGCAAAAGACAGAGGTCTTGCAATTACTCTTCATAACTGCGGTAAATGTGAAATCTTCATGGAAGACATGGTTAATGTTGTTGGTGTTAACGGCTGGAACCCAGCTCAGGACTGCAACGACCTTGTAGCAATCAAAGAAAAATTTGGTAACAAGTTAGTTCTTACCGGATGTATCAACTCTTCTCAGACCTTTGAGAAACCAGGCATCACAGAAGAAGAAATCCGTGAGATCTGCTGGGATGTTGCTAACAAATATGCTCCAGGCGGCGGATTTGCATTCCAGAGCCACTTCATCATTCCTGATCCAACCGATCAGTTTGTACAGTGGAAGAAAGCAACAGTTAACAAAGTTATGCACGAAATCAGTGTTTCTTTCTACAAATAAGAAGAACTATTTTTCGAATAAGGAAAAGGGGAGATTTTTCTCCCCTTTTTTTTCGTAATGTGGTAAAATATCGTGTATACAAATAGTACAATTGTGGGCAAAAATTTTTACAACAACATTTGTAGAGAAAACTATTAAAAATAAGTATTGGAGGAGGAAAAGTTAATGGCAAAATTAACAGAGAAAGAAAACTATTTGATGTGTCTCCGTGGCGAACAGCCTGAATGGATTCCTCATATCTCCATGGACCCAGCTATTCCTGGACCAAGTGCAGGTGTTTCACCATCTGTTATTGGCAGAAAATTTGATGCTGAAGGCCGTATGTGGGATATTTGGGGAGTAGAACTCATCACAAGCAAAGAAGCAGCTGGCGGAAGAATTCCTAAGACATGGGACTTCTTATTAGATGACATCACAAAATGGCATGATGTAATCAAGGCTCCATCACTGGAAGGTATTGACTGGGAAATGATGGCTAAGAAAGACCTTGAGAATGCTCATATTGATTATGAAAATCAGGCAGTTTCTTACGGTGCAAGCGCTGGATACTTCCAGAACTTAATGGCATTCATGGGCTTCACAGAGGGCCTTTGCGCATTATCGGAAGAACCAGAAGAGTGCGAAGCATTATTCGATTACCTTTGCGATTTCACATGTGAAGTTGTAAAGAATTCTATCGACTACTACAAACCAGACATCTTCGGTATTGGCGATGATACCGCAGCTTGGGGAAATCCTTTCGTATCCTTAGAGATGATGCAGAAATACTTCGTTCCTCGCTACAGCAGAGTAACGGAATTTGCAAAAGAAAGAGATCTTCCTATTACCCTTCATAACTGTGGTAAATGCGAAATCTTCATGCCAGACATGATTGAAAAAGTTGGTGTTACTGGATGGAACCCAGCTCAGAACTGCAACGACCTTGCAGCAATCAAGAAGAGATTTGGTAACAAAGTTGTTCTTACCGGATGCATCAACTCTTCTCAGACCTTTGAGAAACCAGGCATCACAGAAGAAGAAATCCGTGAAATCCTTTGGGATGTTGCTAATAAGTACGCTCCAGGCGGCGGCTTCGCATTCCAGGTACATTTCATTATTCCAGATCCTAATGATCAGGTTGTTCTTTGGAAGAAAGCTACTGTTAACAGAATCATGGATGAAATCAGCCACGAATTCTACCAGAAATAATCTTATTGAAAGACAAAATAAAAAAACAGCGGGAATTGCTCCCGCTGTTTTTTGATATCGTAATTTAAATAATATTCATAACTATCAAGAATATTTTAATCAGTCACGGAAAAGCATCTGTGCATAGTCATGGAATGCAGCTCTCCATACTCTCCACTCATGCTCGCCTGGATAAATCTTCTGGATGTAGTTGATGCCTTTTTCTGCGCACATCTTGCGTTCTTCTTCGAACAGCGGAACGGAAGGCTCGCGGTCGCCGATAGCGCCGAAGAATGGATTTACTTCGCGGTTGAAGGTTTCTGGATCATCAAATACTTTCAGCTGGTCGTCCTGAGACTTGCCACGGTTGAATACCTTTGGATAGGTATAGCCTGTGAACAGTCCGGCAGAACCGAATACGTCGTAGTGATACATGATCATTTCACCAGAGAGCAGAGATCCCATAGAAAGACCTGCGATAGCACGGTGTTTCTTATCAGCGATTACACGGTATTTGGACTCGATGAATGGGATGCAGTCCTGGATAAT
>JAZUGA010000182.1:0-3108 GCA_045640945.1 Lachnospiraceae bacterium
CTACGATCCGACTTCGGAAAGTAACGGATGTGAAACGAATCGAAGTGGAAGAACGGCTTTCTGCGGAAGAATATCTGACCTTGCTGATGGAAGCGGATACGACGAAGCATCAAATCCGCAAAAACCGCTATTGCCTGACTTGGGAAGGACAGTATTTCGAAATTGATGTGTATCCGTTTTGGGATAATCAGGCGATTATGGAAATAGAGTTGAATGATGAAAACGAAGAAATCGTATTTCCGGAACAAATCAAAGTAATAAAAGAAGTAACTGACGATGCAGCATATAAAAACGCAGCTTTAGCAGAAATGGAATGGTAAATGAGAAAAGCGCCTCAGCTGGGGCGCGTTTTGTATGTCGTAAATTACATCCCGGAAATAGATTTTGTATGTTCGGAATTGCATCTCGTGAATAGCAGGATTTACATTTAAAAAATTTCTGTAATTAATTTCACGATGTAAATCGCGATGACGATGAGCATGATCGGCTTTACAAATTTGGCTCCCTTGGATTCGAATAATCTTGCGCCCAGATAATTGCCGGCAATATTGAAAACTCCTGCAATGAGGCCCGTTAAGACGATAACCTTTCCACTAATCAGATAAACTGCCAAAGAGGCGTAATTGGTGGCCAAATTAATGGATTTGGCGGTTCCGTTGGCCCGTGTTAGCTCCATATGAGCTACGGCTGTCAGAAGTAAAATTAGGAAGGTTCCTGTGCCTGGACCATAGAATCCGTCGGATACACCTAAAACGAAAGCGATGGCGGTACTTAAAAGAATGGTCTTTGTTTCCGAGTACGGCTTTCGGTCGATAAAGGTCTTTTTCCGGAGTACATAAAAAGCAATAAATGGCAGCAGAACCAGCATGATGATCTTGAACAAATAATCGTCCACGGTCAGGGAAATTCTGGCACCGATAGCAGAGCCAATCATGGCGGCGATTACGCAAGTAATAATCTGGCGGAGCTTGATATATCCGTTTTTTGCAAATTTTATTGTTGTAACTGTCGTGCCCATGGCGGAACTGAGCTTGTTGGTGGCGATGGCGTTATGAACCGGTAAGCCGGCAAACAGGTAAGCCGGGAGGGAAATCAATCCGCCGCCTCCTGCAATGGCATCCACAAATCCAGCCAAAAAAACCATAGGGCAGATAATCAGAAATTTCAGCATTTTAATTAAAACTTCTCAATCATTTCATAAATTTGAAAAGAATAGTAGCACACCCTATGGGAACTGTCGATAAGTTTTGCGATATATGAAAAAATGTATAATCTGCAGACAGGAATATGATAAAATTACAATAGAAAGGAAATTAACGAATGAAAAAAAGTATGGTTTTCGGTGCGATGCTGGCTCTATGTGCAGTAATTGGATTAGCGGCATGCGGAGCAGAATCGGAAAAAGAAACAGAATCAGAAGTTCCTATAGAATCACTAGAAGAAAAAGGAACCGACTATCTTGTGCTTGTAAATAAAGAAAATCTGATTTCCGGAGATTATGTCAATACCATCCAGCTTTGCGACATTGATAATGTTGACGGTGGAACCTACCAAGTAGAAAAACAGACGAAAGAAGCTTTTGAAGAACTGGCGGAAGCGCTGAAGGAAAAAGGTGTGGAAATTGGAGTGGATTCAGCTTATCGGAGCGTGGAACAACAGCAGGAAATCATGGACCAGTTCATTGTCGATTATGGCGAAGACTATGCCCGAAGAACGGTTGCTCAACCGGGAACGAGCGAGCATCATACGGGATTGGTAATTGACCTGGTTCCAAAAGTAAACGGCCAGTGGGTGATTGAAAATGAAGACATGCTGAAAGAGACCGAAATTTTTAAAGTCATTCATGCAACTCTTCCAAAGTACGGATTCATTTTACGTTATCCAAAAGGGAAAGAAGACATTACGGGTTACGACTATGAACCGTGGCATATCCGCTATGTTGGTAAGGAAGCGGCTCAGGAAATCTATGACCAGCAGATTACGTTGGAAGAATATCTGGGAGAATAAAGGAAAAACATGGAAGGTAATATTTTCGATTATTTAGAGTGGCGTGGAGACATTAGTTTTGAGCAGAGCGGATTGAATGCAATCGACGGGCTGATTTTCTGTTGCCTTGCCTATGTGAATTACGCTCGCGCAAAAGGGAAAAAACAGAGTCTGAAAGAGGCTTATGAAATAACGAAAACTTTACCGAAAGAAGACCAGTTCTGCGGTTTGGAAATAATGCGGGAAGATGCGCTGAAACTGGCAGAAATTATTTCCAACTATGATCGCTTTGAACAGATTCAGGTCACCAATTACGTGGAACTCCATTCCGAAGAAGCGGAAAAGCAGTTCAGCGCTATGACTTTCCTTCTCCCGAAAAATTCCGTGTTTATTGCCTTCCGAGGAACGGATAATACCTTAGTAGGCTGGAAAGAAAATTTAAATATGTCCTTTACTCATGGAACTCCAGCCCAGTTGGAAGCCACAGAGTATGTGGAAAATATCGCTGCAAAATATCCGAAAAAGCAGATTTATTTAGGCGGCCATTCCAAAGGCGGAAATCTGGCGGTATGGGCAGCCATTCACTGCCAAGAGCAGATTCAGGAAAGAATCCAATATGTGTTTAACCATGACGGACCTGGCTTTATCGACGATATGAGCGAGAGCGCAGAATATAAAAACATTGAACAAAAATTGCTGGCCTTCGTTCCGGAATCTTCCATTATCGGAATGCTGATGGGTAGCTTCCCTTATCTGACCATTGAAAGTTCCAGCGTTTCGCTGATGCAGCATCAGCCGTTTTCCTGGAAAGTTCTGGGAAAACATTTCATCTATAAAGAGGAAAAAACCTTCTCCAGCAAGGTGATCAGTGGATATTTAAATAACATTATTGAAACTATGAGCCCGGAAGAATTGGAAGAGTTCGTGGACAAGCTGTATGAGAACTTAAAAGAAAATGATGTAAAAACGATTTCTGACTTGAAGAAAAATCTGTGGAAAAATTCCCGTGACATTATTTCCCAGTTCCGGGAATTTAAAGGAAAGTCCGCGGAAAACGTGAAACGCAAAAATAAAATCATGAAGACTTTGGATAGCCTGGGAAATCTGATAAAGAAAAAATAA
>JAZUGA010000183.1:0-1735 GCA_045640945.1 Lachnospiraceae bacterium
AAAGACTCTTGATGGAAGTTATGGAATGCTTCTTGGTTACAGATTCTTTTGTCGCAGAAGACTTGGCTTTTCTGCATCAGACGGCAAAGCAGCTGAAGGAGAACCGGGAAAAGTTGAAGGAAATGAAAGGAAACAGAAACCATGTGGAATAGAGAGAAAAAATCACAGGACCTTAGATTTTGGAGCAAACAGGAGATTAAGAATTCTCCGTTTCATCTCAGTGGTGGCGACATCATCATTGTGCTTACAACGGCTTTAGCTTTAGTAATAGATTTCGTCGTAACCATTAGTCGTTACGATCAGGTATTCGCACCTACCAAGGTTATTATGCTGATTCTTATTACGGCTGGCGCGGTTATGGTTATGGACATTCCGCCGGCTTTAATCGGCAAAGCTTTTGCGAAATTTAGCAATACAGAAAATGGGAAAGTGAAATCGGTAGCTGTTGTTTCTGGTGGAATCTTTCTGGTTGTAGGCATCACGGTTTTAAACTTATGGCTTACTTATGAACTGCGGAGCGTTATGTTTGAAGATCCGGTATCGGCTTCTTTAGGCATTTTTGCAGAGGAGACTCTTTCTTCGAAAACTCCGGAAATCGCTGCAGTTATTACTGGTCTGATTCCTTTTGCAACTTCTGTCACTTGCTTCATTGTGAGCCTCCTTTTTACTGAGGCTCTAGAGAAGACGGACAAGAAGAAACTGGATAAAGAGATTCAGGCTTTAGAGCAGAATATTGCGAAGCTGGAGTCAGATTTTATTCATGGCTGTACAAAATACCCAGGCGCAGAAAGAATCATGGGCATGCTGATGGAAGATAAAAATGACAGCGAAATTATTTCATCGCTCCTTGAAAAACATAGTCAGGCCCAAAGCCTTGCTATGGAGGTTGACCTTCTTTCCAGGAAAATCGATTATATCTGGTCTTGCGAAAATCAGATTGTTCAGGGCTTTCTGGAAGCTTTGGCGGATCAGGTGGAGGACGAAGAATTCCGCAAAGAAATTATGATTTTGGCGAAGGAATTTCGTTCCGGAATGGAAGATTCTAAAGAGGAAATCCAATATCGTATGGTAAAACAAATCCTAAATGAAGACGTGGCAATTCGTTTGAAAAAAAGCCCACAGTTATTATTACAGGAGGTAGCAATCAATGCTTAGGATAGTCTATAGAATTATTTATACGATAACTCTTGCAGCTACCATTATATATGTTGCGGAAAATACGTGTGGCTGTGGAAGAGTGGAAGATGAGAATCAGGAACCGAAGAGCATGGCGGTAGTTATGTCCAATTGCTCGAACTTTCCATCCTTGACAGAACAATCTGTTCAGCCAATTTATGAGGAAATGGAAGATACCTACTATGACGGAACGTTTACAGGAAGGGGTAGCATTTCCATTGTAACCACGGAAGGTAAGCCTCAGGTTTATTCCGTATCCATTGACAGCCTTAATGATGGAATCTCAGAGTCGAAGCGTCGCTCAGAGTCTCAGATTATGTCCAAAAGCATTTTAAAAGATGCAACCAGTTTGCAGCCGGTTTCGGAGGAAATCGACTTGCTGAAGGCAATTAATCTGGCAATACAGTCGGTGAATTCAGATGACACTTGTAAAAAAGAAATTCTGATTATTGCGAACGGAACGTCTACTTCTGGCGTTTGTAATATGACGGAGGGCTATCTTTTGGACAGTGCAGAGGCGATAGCGGATCAACTGATTTCAACCCATTCCATTAATGAC
>JAZUGA010000184.1:0-5196 GCA_045640945.1 Lachnospiraceae bacterium
TAAAACTTCTAAGGCTAGAAGAGATAAAAGAAGAGCTAATTGGAAAATGAGTGTTCCATGTCTTGCAAAATGCCCAACATGCGGTGAATTAGTAATGCCACATAGAGTATGCAAGAGCTGTGGCTCTTACAACAAACGTACAATTATTGAAGAAGCATAATTGAGTTTGTATTAATTTAGAAATAATGAAAGGCTGTGGATTTTGTCCACAGCCTTGTTTCGTTTTTTGTATTTACCGCTGCAGAATTATGCAAACTGAGATTTAGTGAACCAAGAATATTTCCAGAAATTTAAATTTACCGAAACAATGACTGCGGGACAAATACTGATTTGGCGGAAATCTTGTTGGATCATCAAATCGAGAATAGTAGTGCTTTTGCTGTCTCTCAAAGTCGAGATTTGTCCTTCGCAAAGTATGGATTTTTAGTGGAATGACGTTGAAAAAAGTCAACGAGAACAAATCGACCTAAAATTTTCGACTACGTATCAGCGAATAAAGGCTTTTTCGAATTAATTTGCAGTGCTTTGAAAATTATTACAATAATTTGCTATATTGTTTAAAAAAGTCCTTGCTTTCAATCGCAAAAAATACGGTTTTAATAAGAAAAGCAGAAAATTCTGATACATAGTCGGAGATTTTAGGTCAAAAAAATATTAGCACTGAAAAAGCCTATTAAATCTCAGTTGGGGAGAAGTTAATTGAAGGGTGATTTCTGATTTTGCGGGGCGATGACGCCTCCGCCAACTCCCACTTTTTAGGATAATGCAAGTTGCTCAAATTTCATTTTGGCATGCGGAGAGACAATGCTGGATGCGATTATTGAATCTTTTCCTTAATATTCTGAGGCAATAAAAATAGCCGAGGTCTTTTGGAAAGTCATCGGCTATTTTATATTTTGATTTACTTTGCAGGAATCAGATCTTTGTCAAAGACGAATACATAGATTAGCAGATTCCCTGCCACAGCATTGCATTCGCAACTTTCAGGAAGCCGGCAACGTTTGCACCAACTGCCAGATTGCCAGGTTTTCCAGCTTCTTTTGCAGCATCTTCGCAAGCATTGTAGATGTTGATCATGATGCTATGAAGCTTCTCATCAACTTCTTCTGCTGACCAGTAAATACGCTCGCTGTTCTGGGTCATTTCCAGACCACTGGTAGCTACGCCGCCAGCGTTGCAAGCTTTTGCAGGTCCGAAGAGAACGCCAGCATTCTGGAATGCAGCGATTGCTTCTGGAGTAGAAGGCATGTTTGCACCTTCGCACAGGCACATAACACCGTTTGCGATAAGAGCTTTTGCACTTTCTTCATCAATTTCATTCTGTGTAGCACATGGAAGAGCAATATCACATTTAACTGTCCAGATGCCTTTGCAGCCTTCGGTATAGGTAGCGTTTGGACGAGCGTCAACGTATTCTTTAATTCTTGCTCTGCGAACTTCCTTGATGTCTTTGATAAGGTCAAGATCTACGCCTTCTGGATCATAGATATAACCGTTGGAGTCGCACATAGCAACTACTTTGCCGCCAAGCTCTGTAGCTTTTACTGCAGCATAGATTGCAACGTTTCCAGCACCGGATACAACAACTGTCTTGCCTTCAAATGAAGTACCGTTTGTTTTCAGTAATTCATTTGTGAAATAGCATAAACCATAGCCAGTAGCCTGGGTACGGATTAAGGATCCGCCGGAGCCTACTAATTTACCAGTAAGAACGCCGGTGAATTCGTTTGCCAGTTTCTTATACTGTCCGAAAAGATATCCAACTTCACGGGAACCAACACCGATGTCGCCAGCAGGAACGTCTGTGTCTGGACCAATATGTCTGTATAATTCATTCATGAAGCTCTGACAGAAACGCATTACTTCGTTATCGGATTTTCCTTTTGGATCGAAATCGGAACCACCTTTGCCGCCACCCATAGGAAGGGTAGTTAAGCTGTTTTTGAAAATCTGTTCAAAACCTAAGAATTTCATAACGGACAGGTTTACACTTGGATGGAAACGAAGTCCGCCTTTGTAAGGACCGATTGCAGAGTTGAACTGTACACGGTATCCACGGTTTACCTGTACATTACCGTTGTCATCAACCCATGGAACACGGAAAAGAATCGTTCTTTCTGGTTCTACGATTCTCTCCATAATACCAGCTTTTTCATATTCTGGATGTTTTTCAACAACCGGCTGGAGGCTTTCAAAAACTTCTTCTACTGCCTGAAGAAATTCTTTTTCGTTGGCGCATCTTTCTGCAAGACCGTCATAAACTCTCTTTAAATATTCATTTGTTAAAGCCATTTTTTTCACTTCCTTTTTCAGAACTTTATCAATGTAAATTACTAAAATAATTTTGAAAATTATATTACAATAGCGAAGGATATTCAATAGGAAATCGCTTGAAAATGATAGGTGCATTTAGTAAAATTATCGTGGAACAGATTGAAGCAGGAGATGAAATCTGTAATAAAAAGTCCGGCCGCTTAGATCAGGGAGGGATTCGTTTGGAAGAGAAAAAAGTTATCGTTGCATTAGATGCCATGGGCGGAGACTTCGCACCGGCAGAACAAGTTAAAGGTGCAGTGGAAGCTGTGAATGAAAATCCGAATGTGTGTGTGAAATTATTCGGAATGGAAGAAAAGATTAATGCAGAACTTTCCCAATATACTTACAATAAAGAGCAGATTGAAGTTTGTCATGCCCCTTCCGTTATTGAGACGGCAGAGTCTCCGGTAAAGGCGATAAAAACGAAAAAAGATTCCTCTATGGTAATGGCAATGTATGCCGTTAAGAATGGAGAGGCGGACGCCATGATTTCCTGCGGTTCTACCGGAGCCCTTTTAGTCGGCGGACAGGTTATCGTAGGAAGAATCCGTGGAATCGAAAGAGGCGCTTTGGCGTTTATGGTTCCGACTTTAAAAGGAATGACTTTGGTTATTGACTGCGGTGCTAATGTAGATGCCAGACCGGATATGCTGGTACAGTTTGCCCAGATGGGTTCTCTCTACATGGAAAGCATGATGGGTATTGCAAATCCGAGAGTGGGTATTATCAATATCGGAGAAGAGGAAGAAAAAGGAAATGCCTTAGTTAAGGAAACTTTCCCTCTTCTGAAGGAATGCAAAGGCATCAACTTTATCGGCAGCGTAGAGAGCAGAGGAATTCCGGAAGGCGAAGCAGACGTAGTTGTATGTGATGCCTTCGTAGGAAATGTTTTCTTAAAGGCTTATGAAGGAGTGGCAGGAGCCCTTGTAACGAAAATCAAAGGTTCTCTTATGACCAGCCTGAAAACAAAAATCGGCGGATTGCTTATTAAGAAAGACCTGAAGAATATGCTGAAGGAATTCTCCAGCGAAGCCTATGGCGGAGCTCCGATGCTGGGACTTAAGAATTTAGTCGTTAAGCCTCATGGCAGCTCGAAATCCGTAGAAATCAAGAATTCTATTTTACAGTGTGTGTCCTTTGCAAAGGCAGACATTCCTGGTAAAATAGCAGCGAACTTAGAATTAAACAAAGAAACCGAAGAATAATATATATTCGAAACGGTAGACATATTTTGGAGGTTATTATGGAATTTGAAAAATTAACACAGATCATTGGCGAAGTTCTGAATATTGAACCGGAAACAATTACAGAAGAAACCAAATTTATTGATGACCTTGGAGCAGATTCTCTCGATATTTTCGAAATTATTACTGCAATCGAGGATTCTTTTGACATCACGATCGATGATAGCCAGGCAGAATCCATCGTTACAGTTGGAGATGCTGCAGATGCCATCAGAAATGCAGTGAAATAATGGCGAACTTAACCGATTTTGAGAATATAATCGGTTATAACTTCACCAACATAGAATATCTGAAAACAGCATTAACGCATAGTTCCTATGTGAATGAAAACAAATCGAAAAATGATCTTTTAGAAGATAACGAACGATTTGAGTTCTTTGGTGACGCTATAATCGAGTTTTATATTAGCGAATATCTCTTTAACAAGTATGACAGCTTTCCTGAGGGCGATATGACCAAACTCAGGGCTTCTATGGTATGCGAGAAGAGTCTGGCAGAGTGCGCAAAGGTGATTCACTTAGGTGAATATCTGCGCATGGGCAAAGGCGAATCACGTTCTGGCGGCAGAGAACGGGCGTCGATTACCTCGGATGCTTTTGAAGCGTTAGTAGCTGCCATCTACATCGATTCCGGCGATGAAAAAATAGTAAGACGCTTTATTAATGAGCATTTAATTAAGGGACTTGAGAACAAGGACCTGTTTTTTGATGCCAAAACAAGACTTCAGGAGCTTACCCAGAAGAATGGAAACAACTCTCTGAAGTATGAGCTGCTCAGCGAGTCTGGACCGGCTCATGACAAAGTATTTGAAATAGCAGCGTTCCTGAATGGATTTGAAATCGGCAGAGGCCGTGGCCATTCCAAGAAAGCAGCCCAGCAGAAAGCGGCTGAAGAAGCTATTTCCAAAATCAACAAAAACAAAAATTAGGTGGAAAGATGTATTTAAAAACTATCGAAATTCAAGGCTTTAAAAGCTTTGCAAAAAAAATAGTATTTGACTTTCCGGATGGAATAACGGGAATCGTAGGACCGAACGGCTCCGGCAAAAGTAATGTTGCTGATGCAGTACGTTGGGTTCTTGGTGAGCAGAAAATCAAACAGCTCCGTGGTTCAAAAATGGAAGATGTTATTTTTGCGGGAACGGCAAGCAGAAAGCCTTTAGGCTTTGCTTTTGTTGCTATTACGTTAGATAACTCAGACCATAAATTAAAAATTGATTTTGAGGAAGTAACCATTTCCCGTCGTGTATTCCGTTCTGGAGAAAGTGAATACATGATTAACGGTTCCGTATGCAGATTGAGAGATGTACAGGAACTTTTATACGATACCGGTATCGGTAAGGAAGGTTATTCCATTATCGGACAGGGCCAGATCGATAAGATTCTTCAGGGAAAACCAGAAGAAAGAAGAGAACTTTTCGACGAAGCAGTAGGTATCGTTAAATACAAAAAAAGAAAAAATATTGCGCTGAAGAAACTGGAAAATGAAAGACTGAATATTTCCAGAGTAAAAGATATTTTAAGTGAACTGAGCCGACAGGTAGGTCCTCTGCGCCGTCAGAGCGAAGCGGCAGATAAATATGTCCGTTACAGGGAAGAACTGAAAAACTACGACATTAATCTTTTCCTGATTGAGA
>JAZUGA010000185.1:0-21075 GCA_045640945.1 Lachnospiraceae bacterium
ATGAGATGGAACAGCAGCTCAGAATTATGGACGGCGTAATCAGATATTTGGTAGTTCGTGAAGACGAAGAGTAAATATCTAATGGCACTGAACACTCGTACAAAAAGGAGTTACTATGAATAAGGTAATACTTATGGGACGTCTTACCAGAGATCCCGAAATAAGATACTCACAGGACGGTTCATTACCAGTAGCAAGATTTACCGTTGCCGTTGATCGCAGATTTAAACGTGATAACAGCCAGCAGACCGCAGATTTCATTTCCTGCGTAGCTTTTGGAAAAACTGCAGAGTTTTTTGAGAGATACATCAAGCAGGGAAGCAAGATTTGTGTGGAAGGCAGAATCCAGACCGGAAGTTATACAAAACCGGACGGATCTAAGGTATACACCACCGACGTTGTAGTAGAGAATGCTGAATTCGCAGAAAGCAAAAATGCTTCTTCCAATTCCAATTATCCGTCTGCTCCACAGGATGGTTACCAGCAGCAGGCTCCACGTAATCCTGCACCATCAATGAACGACGCTATCGGCGAAGGCTTCATGAACATTGCTGATGGGTTAGAAGACGAGGGTTTGCCATTTAATTAGAATCATTTAGGAGGTTATGATTATGGCATATAACAAAGAAGACAAGGGCGATGCTCCAAGAAGAAGACCAAACATCCGTAGAAGAAAAAAAGTTTGCGTTTTCTGTGGCGACAAGGCTCCAAAGATTGACTATAAAGATGTTAATACATTAAAGAGATACGTATCCGAAAGCGGAAAGATTCTTCCAAGAAGAATCACTGGAACATGTGCAAAACATCAGCGTGCAATCACAACAGCTGTTAAGAGAGCAAGACATATCGCTTTAATGCCTTACTCAGTTCACTAATTTCATAGGAAAACGAAGCAGCTCCCGAACAGGGAGCTGTTTTTTGTTTAAGCGACGAGGGAAATGCGTTTGAGCATGCGCGCATCTCCTACACGAGTAAAAGGCATCGCGCTCGCATGTGGCATGTTTTACCCTCATTTCAAGCAAAAATCCCCTTGTGCTGATAATTTTCACCCGATTTTCAGGGCATTTGAAAAAATCGGTCGAGATTTTTTCATGAAAAAAAGGAAAATACAGAAAAAGGGGGATTTTTTTATGAAAATCTCACCCAAATATTCCCTAAAACAGGAAAATCGGTCGAAACACGTCGACCGATTTTTGCATATAAGCGACTAATCGGGTGAAACTTGCGATTGGAGCATGACATATGAGGTTAAAAAGTGGAGCTAACTGTGTGAACGGAGCATGTTTAAAGGAGCCACACAGGTGGAGCATGACATATGAGGTTAAAAAGGGGGCGCCATGACATTACAACAGATATTGTTTTATGAAGACGTCTACTTCTTGAATGTTCAGCGGATGGTTCCGCGTTTCGTAGGTTACGATCATGTTGATGCCTGGCATGTATCCCGCATTAAAAAATACCTGCTCGTTGTACAGTGTCTTTTTTATGTAGGCAGGGTCGTCCATCATTCCGCGATGGTCCCAGAACCATTTTTTCCCCGTGCTGACATTCAGGCAGACAAAGTCGATGGTCTGCTTGGAACCATTTATATAGTTGACTTCGTCATAGTGGTAAGGAACGCCGAAGAGCTCCAGCCGTGCAATGATATCGCCCTCGGATTTGCTTCGAACTTTCAAACCGGGAACAATCGTATTGTGTTTAATCTGGTCTGGATAGTCGAAGCTCCTTTCATAAGCCGCGTTTTTCCATTGAAGCAGCTTTTCGTTGTTCGATAAAGAATGCGGAAACAAAGCAGCGAGTTCTGGATTATCCATCAAAAACTGATTGGATGGAGATGGAGCGGTGAGCATCTCTAGAAGCTGTCGAATGGCAGCAATCTTTTGGTCAAGCTCTTTAACTTTAAGTTCCGCATGCATTTTCCGCACGATTCGAACAGCTGCCGCTTTTGTTTTTTTATTCACATATTGTTCCTTTGGTGTATCGGGCGCTGCAGAATCATTTACTATGTAGATTGCAGGATTTCGGTTCCGGCTTTTTCTGCATTTGAGATGTGCCGCAGGAGCGGTGGCGATAAAAGACTCAAGCTTGGATTTCTCGTTTTCCAAACTGTTTAAATAAAAAGTCAGATTTTCAATATTGAACATAGAAAAATTCCTTTTTGATGAATGATGAATGAAATTTCGGTGAATAGAAGATGAATAATTTTTTGTTGAATTAACAAAGAATAAGTTGCAGGAGATAAAAAATGATTTGCAAGAAATGATGTGAAGTGATTCGAGAGAATCGAAGAACATCGTGAAAATAGTATAGCAAAAAAGAAAAAGCCTGCAACCACTTTCTTGTTCCTATATTGCTCGTTTTGTAGTATAATCACAGAACACCCTTAAATGGGGGAGTGTTTTTTGTACCTAAAAATATGGAAAGAATCGTCGCGAGAAACCGATAGGTGCGGAAGCGATGCACAGAAATGTCGCAAGGCGCAGCTGGGTGCGGAAGCGATGCACAGAAATGTCGCAAGGCGCAGCTGGATGCAAAAGCGATGCACAGAAATGTCGCAAGGCGCAGCTGGATGCAAAAGCGATGTGAAAGATAAAGGTGTAAAAAATCAACATGAAAGAAAACGGCAGAATTAAATTAAAAATCGGATATGTTCTGAAGGGTTATGTGGTTTACTTATGCGTAATCGGCATCTTGCTTCTGGGACTTTGTGTGGGACTGTTTTTCGTTAACACGAAGGCGGGACTCATTGCCCTGGCTGCTTTTGCTGCATTCGCCGTAGCAACCATAATTTTCTTCAGCATCAATAATAAAAGACTGGCAGACGGACTCATAAAATTCGCAAGAAACTACGAAAGCATGGAACGGGAACTGATTGCCGACTTCCCGATGGCTTATGCGGTAACGGACCTGGAAGGTGAGATCATCCTCTACAACGATTACTTCGGAAGAATTTATGACGAGTCCCCGGACGCAGAAAATCTGTGCGACGTATTTAAGGAACTGGAGCCGGCAGACTTAGACTTTGAAGGAACCACCCACAACGTTTCCGTCGTTTATGACAAACGCAATTACCGCCTGCATATTAAGAAACTTCCTATTGATTACAACCTGCTGGAAGAACGTCTGGTAATCCTGCCGAAGAAAGAAGAATTCTTATATACTGTATATCTGTTTGATGAGACCGAAATCGTCAACATGGTCCGCAAGGGCGTGGAAGATCAGATGGTCATCGGCTCCATCTACATCGACAACTACGAGGAGACCTTAGAGCAGGCAGCGGATGTTAAGAAGTCCCTGATCGTGGCCATGGTTGACCGTGCGGTCAGCAATTACTTCCAGAATGTAGGCGGAATCGTCCGCAAGATGGAAAAAGATAAATATTTTGTAGCTTTCAAACGGAAATATATTTCCACTTTCCAGAGAGATAAATTCGATGTTCTGGACGAAGTCAAGACCATCGACACCGGCACCGAAGTTCCGGTAACTTTAAGTATCGGTATCGGCGTTGGCGACGACTATGGAAAGAACGCAGAGAACGCGCGACTGGCGCTGGAGCTGGCTTTAGGACGAGGCGGCGACCAGGCGGTAGTAAGAGACGGCGAGCGTATCTACTACTATGGCGGCAAGACCAAGCAAGTCGAGAAGAACAGCCGTGTTAAAGCTCGTATCAAAGCGATTGCTTTAAGAGAAGTTCTCATGAGCAAGGAACGTGTCGTTATCATGGGTCATAAGAACTGCGACGTAGACAGCCTTGGTGCAGCCATCGGTATTTACCGTGCGGCAGTAACTTTAGGCAAGAAGGCTTATGTGGTGCTGAACGACCTGTCCAACAACGTAGAGCCGGTAATGCAGTACTTCGATGAGGACCCTGCTTACGATAAGGTGTTTATTTCCCCGGAAGCTGCGGAGAGTTTTGTGGATAACAACGCTGCTTTAGTAGTAGTGGATGTGAATAAACCGGATTATTTTGAATGTCCGGACCTGATTTACCGGACCAAGACCATCGTCGTTATTGACCACCATCTGCAGAGTGGCGACAAAATTGACGACCTGGCTTTACTGCATCATGAGCCGACCGCAAGCTCCGCCTGCGAAATGGTTGCTGAAATCCTTCAGTACATTTCCGGCGAAGTAAAACTGAAAAAAATCGAGGCCGAGGCCATGTACGCAGGCATGCTGATCGACACCAACTACTTCGCAAAGAACACTGGTGTCCGTACCTTCGAGGCTGCAGCTTTCTTGAGAAAGAACGGCGTAGATGTAGCGAAAGTTAAGAGCATGTTTAACGACTCCATGGAAGACGTTAAGGCTAAGGCAGAGACCGTCCGTACAACGGAAGTTATCGACGGCCGTTTCGCCATTGCCCTTTGCCCGTCCTCAAACAATATTGTAGCGGCGCAGGTTGCAGATGAGCTGCTGGACGTAAGCGGAATCGTAGGAAGCTTCGTTCTGGCGGACATTAACAATAAAATTTATATCAGCGCCCGCTCCACTGGCAATGTAAACGTTCAGCTGGTTATGGAGCGCATGGGCGGCGGTGGCCATCTGAACACGGCCGGCGCCCAGATTGCAGGCGGTGAAATTGAAGACGTTAAGAAGAAAGTTAAACTGACAATTCGGAAAATGATAGAAGAAGGAGCTTTATAATGAAAGTTATTTTACTGGAAGATGTTAAGACATTAGGAAAAAAGGGCGATATCGTTGAAGTAAGCGACGGATACGCAAGAAACTTTATTCTGCCAAAGAAAAAAGGCGTAGAAGCTTCCGCAGAGAACTTAAATACACTGAAACTGAAAAAGGCAAATGCAGAGAAAATTGCTTTGGAAAACTTAGAGGCAGCGAAGGCGTTAGGCGCACAGTTAGAGCAGGCTTCCGTTACTCTGAAGATTAAAGCCGGCGAAGGCGGCAAGCTGTTCGGCGCAATCTCTACCAAGGAAATCGCAGCTGCAATTAAAGACCAGCTGAATCTGGAAGTAGACAAAAAGAAAATCGTTTTGGACGAGCCAATCAAGGAATTAGGCGGCCATGAAGTGAAAATCAAACTTCACAAAGACGTGGCTGCAAAAATGAAAGTGAATGTTATCGAGGGATAAGCAAACAACAAAAAGTAATAGTAAGGACTTGTTATTATGGAAGATGAAGCTCTCATCAAAAAAATAATGCCCCATAATCTGGAAGCGGAGCAATCCGTTATTGGCGCCATGCTTATGGATAACGATACCATCGGACCGGTTACGGAAATTCTGACCGGCGATGATTTCTATGCAAAGCAGAATGGCATTCTTTTCGATGCCATGGCGGAGCTGTACAACGAACGCAAGCCTTCCGACATTGTAACCTTAGGCGCAAAGCTGAAAGAGAAAAATGCCCCGGAAGAAATGCAGAGCCCGGAATTCATTAAAGCCATTCTGGACGCCGTACCAACCTCTGCCAACGTAAAGCATTACGCCCAGATCGTTTATGAAAAGGCTACTTTAAGAAAACTGATCCATGTCAGCGAGGAGATTTCCAAAGAAGCTTATGGTTCCTCTGACAAGCTGGACAACATTCTGGAGCTGACCGAAAAGAGCGTTTTCAATCTGGTACAGTCCAGAAACTCCAAGGAGTTTGAACCAATCAGCGAAGTCGTTATTCGTGCCCTGAAGGCCATCCAGAAGGCTTCCGAAACCAAAGGCAGTGTCACCGGCGTTTCCACCGGCTTTGCGGACCTGGATTTTAAAACAGCGGGCCTGCAGCCTTCCGATTTCGTGCTGATCGCGGCCAGACCTTCCATGGGTAAAACCGCCTTCTCCCTTTCCATTCTGGACAACGTGTGCTGCAAAAAAGGAAAAGCCGCAGCCATCTTCAGTCTGGAAATGTCAAAGGAACAGCTGGTAAACCGTCTCTTGGCCATGGAGTCTTTGATTGATGCCCAGAACATCCGTACCGGTAACCTTTCGGAAGAGGACTGGGATCATCTTTCCGAGGCAGCAGAAGTTATTGGCGGTTCCAACCTGATTATTGATGATACTCCTGGCATTTCGGTAACGGAATTACGTTCCAAATGCAGAAAATATAAAATGGAGCAGGACATTCAGCTGATTATCATCGACTATATCCAGCTGATGACTTCCGGCGGAAGAAGCGACAACCGTCAGCAGGAAATTTCCGATATTTCCCGTGCGTTAAAGAGTCTGGCAAGAGAACTGAACGTTCCGGTGGTTGCACTGTCCCAGCTGAACCGTGCGGCAGAAGGCAGAACCGATCATCGTCCGATGCTTTCCGACATTCGTGAGTCTGGTGCCATCGAGCAGGATGCGGACGTTATCATGTTCCTGTATCGTGATGATTACTACAATCCGGAAACGGAAAAGAGAAATATTGCCGAAGTAATTATTGCTAAGCAACGTAACGGCCCTACAGGAACCGTAGAACTGACCTGGCAGCCGAAATACACTCGTTTTGTTAATATGCTGAAGGACAATGGCGGCAACCGTGTAATGCCCGTAAATTTTGAATAAATAAGAATTTCAGATAAAAGAAAAACGCCGGAAGATTCCGGCGTTTTTTCGTTCGAACGATTATTTTTAAATTATTATGCTTCTGCGATAGAACCAGTTGGGCAAGAGCCTTCACATGCTCCGCAGTCGATGCATGTTGCTGCATCAATAACATATTTGTCGTCACCAGCTGTAATAGCGCCTACTGGGCAAGAACTTTCACAAGCTCCACAGCTAACACAACCATCATTAATAACGCGTGCCATATTAAAGTCCTCCTTTAAAAATTTTCTCGAGAAAATCGGACCAGAGTCCGTTTCACTCATGCAATTCTAAACTATTTTAACCACTATTACAAGTATTAATATAATTCAACCTGTTGCAAGATAAACAACAAATCAAACTTATTTACTTGCCTAAGCAACATATAACAAATATATGTTGAAAATACAAGTATTTTTTTCGTACATGATTTGATGGAGTTTTAATTTACAGACCCAGCCCAGACGCAGGGAACGAAACGGCACGAAAGTGCTAAGCGTGGAGCACGATTGGATAAGAGTGGTCCCTCCTTCGCAACTCGCCCTATGGGCTCGGACAGTACTCAGTCGGTCCCATCCAACCGCACTCCGCGCTAAGGACTTTCGGCTTATTGTTTCTTTTCCCTGCGTCTGGACTGAATCTCTACACAAAACTCCTTCAATAATTAAAAAAACTTGTAATCTTTAATAAAAAATTCGTATGGATAACAGAAAAAAATGGGCAATGCTACGAAATAAAGGAAGAAGTATTGAAAAAAAACAAAAGATATAATATAATGCCCACGCAATTGAAAAAGACTGATATTTAAACTCTCGTTGTTTTTTTTGAAGGAGGAAACATAAATGGCAACTATTACAAAAGATATGACTATTGGTGACATCTTAAGAGTAGACGAAGGTTTCGTTCCAATTCTTCTTGAAACTGGTATGCACTGCCTCGGCTGCCCATCTTCACAGGCAGAAAGCCTTGAGGACGCTTGCGCAGTTCATGGAACAGATGTAAATGCAATCGTTGCAAGAATGAACGCTTACCTCGCAGCTAAATAATTTGACTAAAATGAAACTAAGAAAGCACGGGCTTTGCCCGTGCTTTTTAATTTTATTTCTCGTAAAACATTCCGCGGCGGCGGATGGAGCGCCTCTTCCGGAATTTGAAGAAGAGCCACAGTCCAACGACGACGACGATGGCCAGGCCAGTCAGAATCAGGTATTTACCTAAAACGTTGTCGTCGGTCTTAACGGAAAGCCAGAGAGAGTTCATCAGCTGGTTTCCTTCCACGGACAGAGCTCCGAACGCCTCGCCCTTTGCAATAGTTTCCTCGGAAGGATAAGCGATTTCGCTTGCAACCAGTTCCGGATCCATATATTCCTTGGATGCGGAGATTGGAGAAGCGTAACCTAAGTATTCCAGGTTCGGGCCACAGATTTCCGGCTCGCACAGGAAGTTGATGAAAGTTTCCGCTTCCTTCTTGTGCTGGCAGCCTTTCGGGATGCAGCAGGCATCTACGAAAAGGTTGTAACCCTCTTCTGGGAAGAAGAAGCCCAGGTCTTCGTTCTCTTCAATCATGAGCAGATAGTCGCCGGCATAATATGCGCCGATCCATGCTTCCTCACGCTCTAACTTATCGAAAATCTGGTCCATTACATAGCTCTGTACCAGGTTCTTCTGTTCTTTCAGCTTTTCTGTAGCAGCAGCCAGTTCGTCCGGATTCTCCGTATTCAGGCTGTAGCCTAAGAGACGTTCTGCAATGGCAAAAGCATCACGTGGGTTATCGAACATTAAAATCTTACCAGCATAGTCCTTATTCCACATAAGATCCCAGCTGCCGATATCATCTTCGTTAACGTACTTCGTATTATAGATAACGCCTACACAGCCCCAGGTATAAGGCACGGAATATTTATTCTCCGGGTCGTAAGCCAGATTCTTGTACGCATCGTCCACATACTTATAGTTCGGAATGTTGGAAAAATCCAAAGGCTCTAACATGTCCTCGGAAATCATCATGTCGATCATATAGTCGGACGGAATGATGACGTCGAAAGTAGAGCCGCCGGACTGAAGCTTCGTGTATAAGGTCTCGTTGCTGTCGTAGGTCATATAGTTGACCTTAATATTCGGATAGGCTTTCTCAAACTCTGCGATAACGTCAATGTAGCCGTCGCTGCCGTCGGAAATATATTGGCCCCAGTTATAAACGGTAATAGTGACTTTGTCTGCAGCTTTTGCAGGAGCTGGAGCAAATACTAAGAGACCGAAAACCAATGCCAGCAGACAGGCAAGAAACTTCTTCATGCAGTCAGCAGCCTTTCCTCCACGGAGTTGTTGAATCTTTTTCATGATACACCTCCGAACTGGCTGATATGGCTGGCAGCCTTTTTCTTGTCGGCCTTCGCCTGAAGCACATTCATAACAATCATCAGAATTAAGATGACCACGAACATTAAGGTGAACAGAGCATACAGCTTCGGATGAATCGGCTTCTTCGTGTAGTTGTAAATTTCAACCGGAAGAGTTACGAAGCCAGAGCCTGTTACGAAATAGGAAATTACGAAATCGTCCAGAGACATGGTGAAGCTCATGAGAGCGCCCGCGATAATTCCTGGCATAATTTCGTGAATAGTTACTTTAAAGAATGCCTGAAGCGGAGTGCAGCCTAAGTCCAGGGCCGCATCGGTCAGGTTCTGGTCCATCTGGGCCAGTCTTGGCATTACGTTTAAAATTACGTAAGGCAGGTTAAAGGTTACATGGGCAATCAGTAAAGTCCAGAAACCTAAAATGGAATTCAGCTTCAGCATGGTGCCGGTGAAAGCAAACATCAGGGCCAGGGAAACACCAGTTACGATATCCGGGTTGGTCATCGGAATGTTTGTCATGGACATAACCAGATTGCGCATTTTCTTGCTCATCTTATGCATGCCCAAAGCAGCTGCAGAACCTAAAATCGTAGCAATGGCAGTGGAAAGAACTGCGATGATGGCAGAGTTTCTTACCAGAGTCAGAAGGTCCGTGTCACGGAATAATTCCGTATAGCGGCTGAAAGTAAACTCCTTAAATACAGCCAGGTCCGTTCCGGAGCTGAAGGAAGCAACCGCTAAAATAACAATCGGCACATATAAGAAGATGAAGACGATTACGGTGATGACTTTGGAAGCTTTTTTCATGGCATCATCACCTCCTCTTCGGACTCATTGTTGGTGAAGTGGTTGGAAATGCCGATACAGATAAAAATCAGAATCATCAGAATCAGGGACATGGCAGCACCTAAGTTCGGGTTGTATGCGCCCTTGAACTGAGACTCGATAATATCACCAACTAAAATGGTTCCCGGAGAACCTAACTTCTGGGAAATATAGAAGGTGGAAACTGCCGGTACGAAAACCATGGTGATTCCGGAAGCGATGCCCGGCATGGAAAGAGGCAGAGTCACCTTGCTGAAAACTTTCGCTTTATTGCAGCCTAAATCTTCCGCAGCCTCAACCAGTCTTGGGTTGATTTTTGAAATGGAAGTGTAAAGAGGCAGAATCATGTAAGGCAGGTAGTTATAAACCATACCTAAAACAACTGCGCCGGAATTACGGATCAAAGGCAGCGGAGTCAATCCTAAAGAAGCAATAAGATTGTTAATAATACCAGTGTCTTCCAGTAAAGCAACCCATGCAAGAGTTCTTAAAAGGAAACTCATGCACATCGGCAGCATGATCATCATCTGAAGGAACTGCTGGGTACGAGGCTTGCACTGAGCGATGGTATAAGCAACCGGATAACCGATAATCAGACAGATAATAGTAGCGGCAACACTAAGCCAGATGGATCTTAAGAAGATTGGTGCGTAGTCCACCATGTCTGCGATATTGGCCAAAGTGAAGTGACCGGTTATGGAATCGGTAAATGCAAAGTAAATAACTATGCAAAGGGGTATGATTGTGAATAACAGCATCCAGACAATGTAAGGAGCTGTGAGCCATTTACGCTTCATTATTCGTTCTCCTCATCATTTTCTGCAACAGAAATGTCTTCATATTCGTCGGAATATGAACTGTAATCACCAAACATGCCAGAGTATTCACTCTTCGGCATTACATGGATGTCATCTGGGTTCAGGCGGATGCCGATTACGGAGCCTTCCTTATGGAAGTCGGTGGTCTGAATCAGCCATTTGAATCCTTTAAAATCAACGATGGTGTCGTAGTGTACGCCCTTGAAGGTTACATTGGTAACGGTGCCGCAAAGGTGTCCGTCATCTGGTGCTACGATGTCCACGTCTTCTGGACGGATAACTACGTCAACGGCCTCATTTTTCTCAAAGCCTTTATCCACGCATTCGAACTCACGGTCGAAGAATTTTACACGGTAGTCGTCCACCATAATTCCATCGAGAATGTTGGACTCACCGATAAAGTCTGCAACGAAAGCGTTTGCAGGCTCGTTATAAATATCTTCCGGAGTACCGATCTGCTGAATCTTGCCAGCGTCCATAACAACAACGGTGTCGGACATGGAAAGGGCCTCTTCCTGATCATGGGTTACATAAACGAAAGTAATGCCGACTTCCTGCTGGATTGCTTTCAGCTCGTTCTGCATGTCTTTTCTCAGACGCAGGTCCAGAGCGCCTAAAGGCTCATCTAAAAGAAGAACTTTTGGACGGTTAACTAAAGCGCGGGCGATGGCCACACGCTGCTGCTGTCCGCCGGAAAGAGAAGTCACCTTACGGTTCTCAAATCCCTTCAGGGAAACGGCCTCTAACATTTCGCCGACCCGTTTGTCGATTTCTGCCTCTGGCAGTTTGGAAATACGCAGACCGAAAGCTATGTTGTCATATACATCTAAATGTGGGAAAAGCGCGTAATTCTGAAAAACGGTATTAATCTGTCTTTTGTAAGGAGGAACATCGTTGATTTTCTCTCCGTCAAAAAAGACTTCGCCGCTTGTTGGACTCTGGAAGCCTGCGATGATTCTTAAAGTCGTAGTCTTTCCGCATCCGGATGGGCCCAGAAGGGTCATGAATTTTTTGTCCTCAATACTGAGATTGATGGAATCTAAGACACGTTCCTTGCCAAATTCCATTACCAGGTCTTTTAAACAAATAAGTTCTTGAGCCATAATTGCACCTCACAAAAATTTATTGTTTACCCCAGTGTCGGGGAAAGCCGAAAGTCCGAAAGACTTTGGCAGATATTTAAAATAAAAATAAGCGGACAGAATAAATCCATCCGCTTAGACAAGCAAAAAAAAGCAGCAAAAATAAGGCTAATTACACATTAGCAAGGCTTTGAACTGCGTTACCATTTAAGATCTTCTCGAAGTGTTCGTCGAGGTAAGCGATTCTGGCGAAATTTAAAGATTCCTTGCTGCCGTATTCTAGCGCTGAGTTGCATACTAAACCAAACTCCTTAATGTTGTGTTCAGACTTCGTAAGGAGCAGGTAATATTTGTTGTTTTCGCGGCATTTATAAAGAGAATTAAAACCTCTGTAAATACCATCAATATGATGAGCAAAATTAATTACTGTGTCCAGATCATCAAAAGAGAAAAGCCTGTCCAGAGTAGCTGGTGCATTTGCTAAAGAGGACAATACATCCTGCACAGGCTTCTGAGGCTTGCGGAAAGGAGGCGCCTTTGGAGCGTCTTCTGCAACATCAGAAAAGAGGTCGTTTATACGAGTGAAGTTGGAGAATTTCGTATCCACTTCATCCGGGTCTTCGACCTTGGTGATCATGAGCACAATACAGTCCATGGAAACAGGAATAGCTTCTATCATTAAAGGAAGGTCGTTGGCATCGAAGCCGACTTCATTGGAAGCCTGCTCCATCATGTCCTGGAACAAACCTTTCGTTTTTTCTGTACCATAAGCTAACTCGCTCATACGAATTTGTCTGGAAGCGAGGTCGGAACGGTTCAGCGTGCATTTTATTTGATTTTCACTAATACGTTCTATTTTCATATAGGAAAAAATAAATGAAAACGCTTGAAAAGTCAATATAAAAATAATATACTAGCATCCACATAAGAAATGAGAGTTGAAAGCACTTTTTCATGTAACAAAAGAACAACTATATTTAGGCTTTCGTAGTTTCGATTACACCCTCTCAATTTCGTTTCAAAGAGTCTGCGTTCTGCAGATTCGATTCCCAATTTTAACATAAGCAGACAGCTCTTTTTCTTATGCCCAAATGCAGATTTTTAAATATTATCACGGCATTTCCTTGAATCTGCATATCATGAAGAAAGGAGGTAATGAATGACTTATTCTGAAAAAAACCAGTACATTTCCTACATCCATCTGGAACATGAATTAAGAGCCATTGCAAGAGGCGGCACATCCCTCTATTTAGAAGGAAGAAAATCCAATGCAAAAGAGATTGCGGCAGCATGTGTTTTTAATGAAGAAACAGACTATATGCGGGACTATGTATGGAGTGAATCCGGTCAGCTGGCCCAGCTGAAGTTCGACGCAGTAAATAATAAATAGGAAAGAACCTCTGACAAGCTTTCTTAAGAACTTCTTAAGCACCGGCAATATTGTTTTTAAGGCGTAAAACTGATATAATATCCTGATTAAAATGAATGTGAGGTTAGACTATGGCACAAAAGAATGCACAGAGTCAGAAACCGCGGAAAAAGAAAGGAAAATCTGTAAAAGGATTGGTCATTCTTGCGGTCATTCTGATTATCCTTATTGGCTTAGTGTTTGTTGTCTATAAGATTAAAGGACCGACCCATAATATGGAAAACCTTCCGAAGTATTTCTTCCTGACCGAAAATTCCGCAACAGGAACTCAGGCGGCGGGAGAAAATGACCTGGCAATTGTTCTTGAGGACACTATGCTGGATCAGCACTCTTACCATGGAGATACGGAAGAAAATCAGGTACAGTACCTGAGCAGAGCTTTCCGACAGGATGGCCAGGTTTATGTCAGCCGTGATCTGGTCTACTATAATATTGATGAAAGATTCTATTGGGATTCTTCGGAAAATGTTTTAGTTGTAACCAATGCGGAACGAATCATTAAAGCGAAACTGAATGAAAAGAAATATACCATTAACAACGAAACAATAGAAACGGATTATCCAATCGTTGTGGAATGGGGCAGCACCATCTGCGTAGCTATGGACTTTGTCGATGAGTTCTCTTCTGCTTCTTATCAGGTATTTGACGACCCGTCCAGAGTTTATATTAAATATAAGACCGGACCAATCGAATTCTGTGAGGTAAAGGGAAGAACTTCCATCCGTATCCGTGGCGGTATCCGTTCCAACGTTGTATGTGATGTAGCGAAAGGCGAACGCCTTCAGATCATCAGTGATTTAGATGACTGGCTGGAAGTAATTAATGAAGAGGGATACTTAGGATTCATCCAGACCCGCTGCGTAAAGAACCGTCATACGGAAGATGTGGTCAGCGACTATAAGGAACCGGAGTACACTTCCTTATCTACCGGCGGACCGATCAATATGACCTGGCACGGAATTTACAATCCAGATGCCAATGGTGATTTAGGCTACGATACCGCAAATGCAACTGGACTGAATGTCCTTTCTCCAACCTGGTACAGCCTTACTACCGTTGATGCAGATATGTATATCCGCTCCAGCAGCGATTATGTAGATGAGGCCCATGGAATGGGCTGCCTGGTATGGGCTCTTCTGGACGCGGATTCCTCGGAAGAAGGCGTAACCTCCAGAGAGGTAACCAGAAAAGTACTTTCTTCCACCTCAAAGAGAGAATACGTAATCGACACCATTATGGATGATATGATCGACAAAGGCATTGATGGTCTGAACGTTGACTTAGAGCTGGTAAATTCCGATTTCAGTGATTCCTTTATCGAGTTCATCCGTGAACTTTCCGTTCGCTGCAGAAAGGCTGGAAAATATCTGACCGTAGATAACTACACACCATATTCTTACAATGCTTCCTGCTTCCATGTAGCAGAGCAGGGCAGGATTTGTGACTATGTTGTAATCATGGGTTATGATGATTATGTTGGCTCCGGCGAAGTTGGACCGAATGCTTCTCTTCCTTTCTTAGAGGAAAGCTTAAGATTATCCAAAGAACTGGTACCGACAGAAAAATTAATCTATGGTATTCCATTCTATAGCCGAGTATGGTATCAGGCTGATTTCGAACTGGATAGAGAAGAGTATGGCATGAACGATGCTCAGGACCTGGTAGATAATCATGGCGGAGCAACCTGGGATGCAACTTTAGGCTATAATGCAATTCACTACCAGAACTACGAAACTGACGTTTATATCTGGCTGGAAGATGAAGACTCCATTGATGCAAAACTGAATCTGTTCAGTCAGAACAATATTGCAGGAATCGCTTCCTGGAAACTGGGTCAGGAACGTTCCGGAGTCTGGGATGTAATTCGAAACTACTATTAAAAATCAAAGGCGGAAGAGCCATAAGCTTTTCCGCCTTGTTACTATTTAAAATATGAGTGCAGAACATAACGAAGAATATTTTATGAAAGAGGCCTTAAAAGAGGCCAAAAAAGCAAAGAAAATAAATGAAGTACCGATCGGGTGCGTCATCGTATATAAAGGCGAGATTATCGGCAGGGGATATAACCGGAGAATGACGGATAAAACCGCTCTGGCCCATGCAGAAATCAGCGCTATTAAAAAAGCATGCAAGAAAATGGGAGACTGGCGTTTAGATGATACAGAGCTGTATGTAACCTTGGAGCCTTGCCAGATGTGCGCAGGAGCCATTGTCCAGTCCCGGATCCGGAAGGTGTTTATCGGAGCCATGAATCCGAAAGCAGGCTGTGCCGGCAGTATTTTAGATCTTCTTCATGTAAAAGAATTCAATCATCAGTGTGAGGTGAAAACCGATATTCTTTCGGAAGAATGCTCACAGATTCTTAAAGATTTTTTTAGAGAATTACGTAAATAAAACCATGAGCCAGGGCAGTTTCAAACAGGCGCCCCAACGTCACACGGAAGGTTCTGCTTAGTGCTGCTTCGTTCCCGACCTGACACGGTTCACAGATTTCCGTTGCATTGGACCCGTTTCACAAACCCCGGCTCACGGATAGAAACGATTATAATTTACGCAATTTATTCAGTCAAGTAATTCCGCTCCGTTTATTGATATTGAAGTTGCAATATGGTATTATATATGACCTAGTATGGAAAAGTGGGTTATTGTGTAAAAAAGGAGAAAAACCCATGTCCTATGTGGCACTTTATCGAAAATTCAGACCACAGACCTTCGGTTTGGTAAAAGGTCAGGAACATGTTGTCCGCACCTTAAAGAACCAGATAAAAAACAACCGTATTGGTCATGCATACTTGTTCACCGGCACCAGGGGAACAGGTAAGACTACGGTTGCCAAAATTTTTGCAAAAGCAGTAAACTGCCTGAATCCAGTGGATGGCGAGCCTTGCAACGAATGCGAGCACTGCCGCGCCGTTACCGCCGGTAATTTTATCGACGTAGTAGAAATCGACGCCGCTTCCAATACGGGTGTTGACGATATCCGCAGGGTTATTGAAGAAATTCAGTACACTCCGGTAAAAGGCAGATTTAAAGTATATATTATCGACGAAGCTCATATGCTGTCCGGCAATGCAGCCAATGCATTTTTAAAGACTTTGGAAGAACCGCCAGAGTATGCGATTTTCATTCTGGCAACCACGGAGCCTCATAAGCTGCCGATCACCATTCTTTCCAGATGCCAGCGTTATGACTTCAAGCGCATCAGCGTAGACACCATCGCAGAGAATTTAACCTACCTTTTAAATAGTGAGCAGGTGGAATTTGAAGAGAAGGCAGTCCGCTATGTAGCCAGAGCGGCAGACGGCTCCATGCGTGATTCCATCAGCCTTCTGGATAAATGCATCGCCTTTAACTTAGGTGAAAAACTTACCTATGAGAATGTACTGACAACCTTAGGCGTTGTAGATACCGAAATCTTTTCCAAAATGTTCCGGGCTGTGGCAGCCGGAGATGTAATTACCGCCCTGTCCTGCATCGAAGAGACGGTGGATGCCGGAAAAGATATCAGTCAGTTTGTATCGGACTTCATCATGTATTTAAGAAACCTTCTGCTGGTGAATGTCAGCGGAGGCATGAATAAAGAGTCCCTGGGAATTTCCGAGGAGAATATGAAAGTTCTGTCGGAAGACGCCAACCTGGTGGACAGCAATATTCTGATGCGGTATCTGCGGATTTTATCTGAACTGGTAAACCAGATCCGGTATTCTCCGACCAAGCAGATTTTATTGGAAATTGCAGTAATTAAGCTGGCCCGCCCTCAGATGGAAACGGATACTGCTTCCTTAGAGGACCGGATTCGTCAGTTGGAAGATAAAGTAAAGAACGGCGTACCAATGGCCCCGGCAGCTGCTCCAGCAGCCCGTCCTTCTCATCCGGATATTGTAACCATGGACCTGGATGCGGAAATGGACATGTACTTTGAGCCGGACTATTACGAACCGGATTTTAGTGAACCGGACTTTGAAGAGTATGAGCTTCCAATGGAAGAGATGCCTCTTCCAAAACCGAAAAGGAAATCTGCACCAGCCGACATCCTGAGCGAGATAGCTCCTGCAGTGCCAGCGCCGGCTCCTTCTGAAAACGGTTCCGGAAATGCGGCGGCGGTATGCAGCAACTGGCAGAAAGTTTTAGCAGGTGGATTTAACGGAATGCTGAAATCTCCTCTTTCCAAAGCCAGTGTGGCAGCAGAAGGAAATACGGTAGTTATTTATCCTTCCGGAAATATGGCTTATAAGCAGCTGAAGGAAGCGGACGCTGTGAATTCAATAAAAAAAGTAATTAAAGAAGTAACCGGATACGAGGTAGCCCTTGATGTAAGATTGGCTTCCACAAAAGCGGAAATTCCGAATCAGGCGGACCTGGCATCCATCTTTGAAAATATCAGTATGACTGTAGAGACGGAGGATTGACAATTGGGCAAAGGACGTGGAGGCTACGGCGGCTTTGGCGGCGGTATGTCAAATATGAAACAGATCCAGCAGCTTCAGGCAAAAGCCATGAAGATGCAGAGAGAAATGGAAGAAGCACAGGCAGCTCTGGATGAAGAGACTGTAACAGCTTCTGCAGGAGGCGGTGTTGTTGAAGTAACCGTTTCCGGAAAGAAAGAAGTAACAAAAGTTAAAATCGATAAAGAAGCAGTAGATCCAGACGATGTTGAAATGCTGGAAGATCTGGTAATGGCAGCAGTGAATGAGGCTTTAAGAAAAATGGAAGAGCTTTCTCAGGAACGCATGGCTAAAATTACCGGTGGAATAGGTGGAGCTGGTGGACTATTTTAGTGACACAATGTCAAAACTGATTGCGGAGCTTTCCAAGCTTCCCGGCATAGGACCGAAGTCCGCCGGAAGGCTGGCTTTTCATATTATTGATATGCCGACCGAAGAAGTGGAAAGTCTGGCAAAGGCTTTGACGGACGCTAAGAAGAATATCCGGTACTGCAAGACCTGCTGTACCATAACCGACGAGGAAGAGTGTCCGATCTGCAGAAGCTCGAAGCGTGACCACAGCGTAATTATGGTAGTGGAAAATGCAAGAGATTTAGCAGCTTATGAGAAGACGGGAAAATTCAGCGGAGTATATCATGTACTTCAAGGTGCGATTTCCCCGATGCTGGGCATTGGTCCGTCGGATATAAAATTGAAGGAACTGGTGGAACGCTTAAGAGGCGATGTGAAGGAAGTCATTATTGCGACCAATTCCAGCCTGGAAGGCGAGACCACAGCAATGTATATCAGTAAACTTATTAAACCTGCTGGTATCAAGGTGAGCAGAATCGCCAGTGGTGTTCCGGTCGGAGGAGACCTGGAATGCATTGACGAAGTAACGCTTTTGAGGGCCCTTGAGGGAAGAGTGGAGATTTAAACATGGACAAACAAGAACAAAAGGAAATTATTAGTGAAATCAAGAGAGCATATGCGAAAGGTGATGCAGACCGAATCTTAATGTACGCTCAGGAACTGGACCTTAGAAAGGTAGCAGATCCAAAGGCTTTAGAGATGATTTCGGATGCTCACGTAGAACTGGGACATCTGGATATCGCAAGAGAAATTCTGCTTATGGCATATGAGAAAACTCCAATGGGAAGAAAGATGGCAAGCAAGCTTTGCGAACTTTCCATAGAGCTGGATGATCTGGATAATGCGGTAGAGTTTTATGAGGACTTCTGCAAAATGGCTCCTCATGACAACGACCGTTACCTTTTGAAATACAAGATCGGCAAAGCAGGCGGCGTTGCAACAAAGGACTTGGCAAGAGTTCTTGCAAGCTATTGCTCGAAAGAAATGGATGAGTACTGGATGTATGAACTGGCTACTCTCTATTTCAAGACCAGACAGAATGATAAATGTGCAGAACTTTGTGACCATATCATGGTTTGGTTTGCAGACGGCGAATATGCTGCAAAGGCAAAAGCTTTAAAGAAGAGAGCAAAACCGGAAATGCTGACCATCTCCAATACCGATAAGGAAGCAGATGAAGAACTGAAGTTAGAGGCTGCAAAACATTATTTAGGCGGTGAAATTCAAACCCAGGGTGTTATTGAGCTGGAAAAATCCGTAAATAAGAGCGCGATGGCTGCGAAGAGAGCAGAGGAAGAAGAAATCAAATTTGCGCCTGTTTCTGATGAGATAGAAGACATTGAAATCAGCTTCGTTACAGACGATGTTCCGGAAGTTGCTGCTCCGGAAGTTTTTGAAGAAGTTCTTGAACCGGAAATTCCTGCAGCTATGGAACCGGCAGAAGACAACTTTGAAGATATGCTTTTAGAAGAAGTATTGAACTTTGATGAGGAAGGTATTCCTTTAATTTCCAAGCCGGAAGAAGAGCTGTTCCAGCCAGTGGAAGAACCAGAGTTCGTATCTGAAGAGGAATTTATTCCAGTTTCTGAATTTAAGGCAACCTCCGAATTCGCTCCGGAACCAGAACTTGAAGAAGTATTGGAAGAAACTCCGATAGAGGAATTTGAAGATGCGATTGATGACTTCGTAGAAATTGACCTTGAAGAGGAAATTTTTGAGGATGTAGAAGTGGCGGATGATTTCGCAGAAGAAATTGTAGAAGAAGCTGACGACCTCAAAGAAGAAATCGCAGAGGCTGCAGAAGAGTTTGAAGAAATTGAACTGAGTGCAGATGATTTCGAAGAAGAACTCGCAGAAGAACTTGAGAATATTATAGAAGAGGAAGAGGTTGAAGCTTTCGAGGAAGCTCCTGCAGAGGAAGAGTCCAATACAATTTATGTTGGTGAAGAAGTAATCGAACTGCCAAAGACCACTTTCGAAGATATGAGCCATGACTGGACCATTCCAGAAGAACTCTTAAGCTATGAAGACGTAGCTTTTGAGCCGGAAGCTTTTGAAGAACCAGTATTTGGCGCACATAGACCTGTACAGAAGACCGAGCCGGAAGAACCAGAATTTGAGGAGCCGGTATTTGGTGCACATAGACCAAAGACAGAAGAGGAAAAAGCAGCGGAAGCAGCAGCAAAAGCGGCAGAGGAAGAAGCCGCAAGAGCAGCCGAAGAAGCAGCAGCGAAAGCGGCAGAGGAAGAAGCCGCAAGAGCCGCCGAAGAAGAAGCAGCAAAGGCAGCTGAGGAAGCCGCAGCAGAAGAAGTAACCGAAGCATTTGAAGAAGAAATTTCGGAAGCAGTGGAAGAAGCTGCAGAAGAACCAATTATAAAAGCAGCAGCTATCCCAGCAGGCTTTGTGCTTTCTGAAAGTGCTAGCCTGGTACGGAAACCTGCATTTGGCAAAAAAGCAACTCCAGTAGTTGAAGAAGTCGAAGAAACTGTAGAAGAAGTACTTGAAGAAGCCATTGATGACTTTGATGAAGAAATGCCAGAAGATGTAGAGGCACTTCTTGCATCCGAATTCTTCGAGGCAGCAGCTTTCGCAGGAACAGCAAGTCTCCTTCCTTCTGAGGAAACCGAAGAAACTTCCGAGGACCTTGAAGCAATCATTGACGAAGTTGCAGAAGGAGTTGAGGCATCTATCGAAGAGCCGGTAGAAGGCTTAGATGAGCTTGTAGATGGTCTGGAAGTAGAACCGGAAGAAGCAGAAGAGGAACAGGTGTCTCTGGATGATTTCTTTGCAAAATTCCGTAAAAAATCAGCTCCAGCTGTAGAAGAAATTGAAGAAGAAATCGCTGAGGAAGCGGAAGACTTTGACGAAGCTGCAGAAGAAGTTGAAGCTTTCGAAGAAACGATGAAAGAAACCGAAGATTCTGTAGAAGATTTTGCAGAAGAAGTTACGGAAGAGTTCGAGGAGGCTCCGGAATATGTTATTCCAACCGTAGAAGAGCCAGAAGAGTATTCCGTAAGAAAACCGGTGATTGATTTCATGGAGCAGGGAGAAGAGGAAGAAGAACCAATCATTCCTGTTTTTGAAGCAGAAGATGAAGAACCTGTAGAACCAGCTTTATCTGATTTCGAAAGAGCTATGAGAGCATTTGATGCCGCACGTGCAGAGGGTAAAGAAGGATTTGATTTTAAATCCGTAGTTAATACAGAAGAACCTGAGGAAGAGTACGAAGACGGCGAGTACGAGGAAG
>JAZUGA010000186.1:0-26186 GCA_045640945.1 Lachnospiraceae bacterium
GATATTTTTGCAAAATGACGACCACGTAAAAAGAAACAATCTGAAAAACTGGGGAATTAAAGGCATTTCAACAGTAAAATCCAGGCATCGTTTTGCTGATGAAGGTTTCTTCTGCAAATCCCAGTTTATAGAGCCAAATCCCAGTTTGCCGTGATAGCATCACGATAGATTCCAGTTTATAGAGCCAAATCCCAGTTTATAGAGGTAACTCCTGGTTTATAGAGTTAAATTCCGGGCTGACATCAAGAACAGAATTGCCAACATAGAGGATTCTGAAAACAATTGGGATAAACTGAATGACTTATTTTTGAGAACAAAAGATGAAGATTTCCAAATTACAATCAAGAAGATAGAGAAGAATATTTTGCAGCTGCGGGATAAGTTGAGCGATTAATTGCAATTTGGCGGGATGTTAGTATATAATTTTTTGGATCATTACAAAAATATTGGTGGCACAATACTTAAATAAAGATGCGTTTTAGGAGAAAAAACATGAAAAAAAGATATTTAGTAGTTCTTTCCATGATTGTTTTGGCTGCGATGGTTTTTGCGGCTTGTGGAAGTTCGAAAGACGAAAAACTTCCAGTTTCTGATGATGCGTATGCAGAGTATGTCGGAGCACAGTTTGCAGGTTCGGACCCATGGGGCGGAGAACTTACGATTACGGTCCGCAGTATTATTGATGGAAAGATGGACTGGACTTTTACGGATTCTTTTGATAACCATACTTTGTATCAGGAACAAGGGGAAACAGCTATTCAGGATGGAAGCGCTGAGTATAGTATTCAGGGAAAAGATGCAGAGAATAAGGATGTTAGCTTTTCCTATGAAGGCACCATGGACCTTAGTGACGGCCAGATTACTTTCCGTTTCTTAAAAGGTTCTGTAACTACGAAATCCTCTGCAGGCGATTCCGATTTCCGCATGGCTGAGGCACTCGAACCTTCCGGAATTTCAAACGAAGTCGTTCTCGTAAAGGCTGCAGATGACAGCCTGACGACTTATATCGTTCAGTCCGGTGATTCCATTCACAGCATCGCAAAGCAGTACGGTATTTCAACGAAAGAGCTGGCCATCCTTAATCAAACGGTTATTATTGAAACAGCAGAGGCATATGGCCATCATTTTGACGATGTAATTGAATATGCGCAATATCTGTTCCCAGGGGAAGAACTGGTAGTTCCAAAGATTGAAGAGCCTTGATTTTAAGAAATCGATATGGATTTGTTGTTCCATTTCATAACAGAGTAGCCATTTACTCACCTGCTGCTAATATCATTGAGGAACGTAGGTCTTAATTAAAAGAAAATTAAACTAATTAGGTTGTAATTAAAAAGTCGTCTGAAAGCCAGGCGACTTTTTGTATGGAAACAGATTATATGCAGGATTATATAGGTGGGAAACCTTGCGGAGAAACCGAAACTGTTTTAAAATTAAAAGAACTGACCTTATGAAAGATAATATTAATGAACTCGCTTGGAAAAAGCGAAGGAGGCATAAGTGATAATGGCTGGCGAAAATAACGAAGGATTATTCAGAAAGAAAAGTTTAGACAAGATGAAATCGCCTGAAAATCTTGACGATTATATACGGGTATCCAATCCTGGCGTATGGCTGCTGCTCATCAGCGTGATTATTCTGCTTATCGGCGCCTGTGTCTGGGGTGTTTTTGGCCGTATGGACAGCACCGTTCCGACAAGCGTTCGCGCAGAAAGCGAGGAGATTGTCTGCTACATAGAGAGTGAAGTCGTTTCCACCGTTCAGGAAGGAATGACCGTTAAATTTGATGACTTTGAAGCAACCATCATAGAAATTGGACAAAAAGAAGCTATGGGATATGTTTGCGTCCTTGAATCGGACCAGGAGATCCCGGACGGAATATACGAGGGGAAAATTGTAACAAAGAGCATCCGGCCGCTATCTTTTGTTATAAATTGAGGTTTCTGACATGACGGAGAAAATAAAGAAGCCAATCGGAAAAGGCGTTGCGAAGGTACCGGTAGTGATGCAGCTGGAAGCGCTGGAATGTGGTGCCGCATGTCTTTGTATGATTTTGGCTTATTACAATAAATGGATACCATTGGAGCAGGTCCGTGAGGACTGTGGTGTGTCACGCGATGGCTCCAATGCCCGGAATATGCTGAAGGCGGCTCGTTTTTACGGCTTGGACGCAAAGGGCTACCGCTATGAACCGGATGCACTGAAGACGAACGGCCGTTTCCCTTGCATCATTCATTGGAATTTCAATCATTTTGTCGTGCTGGACGGTTTCAAGCATGGCAAAGCATATCTGAACGATCCTGCGAAAGGCGCCTACAGTGTTTCCATGGAGACCTTTGACGAATCGTTTACCGGCATTTGCCTGCAATTTGAGCCGACGGATGCCTTTACACCATCTGGCAAGCCGAAAAGCATGGTGTCTTTTGCGGCAAAACGTCTGAAAGGAACCAACGCAGCAATAGCTTTTACCGTACTGACCGGTATTATCGCGGGATTAATGGGCTTTGTTCAGCCTGCATTTTCCCGTGTATTTCTGGATCATCTGCTCAGCGGCAAGGACCTTGACTGGACGACGGGCTTTCTGATCTTCCTTGCAGCCTTCAACCTGATACAGATTATCGTGTCCGCGCTGCAGTCGATTTATTCCCTGCGCATCAATGGAAAAATGGCGGCTGTCGGCAATGCTTCCTACATGTGGAAAGTTCTTAAGATGCCGATGAGGTTTTTCTCCCAGCGCATGGCGGGAGATATTCAGGGACGGCAGGGCTCCAATGCCACCATCGCCAACTCCCTGATTGGTACTTTTGCGCCGCTTTTATTTAACACCTTCATGATGGTGTTCTATTTCATTGTCATGCTTCGTTACAGCGTCATTCTTACCATGGTTGGCCTTGCTTCCCTGGCAATCAATGCTGCTGTATCCAGATATATATCAAAAAAACGTATCAATATTACCCGTGTGTCCATGCGCGACAGCGCGAAGCTTAGTGCTGCAACCGTTGCCGGAATCGAAATGATTGAAACCATTAAGGCATCCGGCGCAGAGAACGGATATTTCAAAAAGTGGTCCGGCTATCAGGCCAGCGTCAATACCCAGCAGGTAAAATTCCAGAAGTTGAATCAGTATCTTGGCATGATTCCGCAGTTTGTTTCTGCGCTTGCGAATAATGCGGTACTGTTCCTCGGTGTGTGGCTGACCATGCAGGGTGAGTTTACCGTTGGTATGATCATGGCGTTCCAGGGATTTTTGTCCTCCTTTATGTCTCCGGCCATGACGCTGGTTTCCGCAGGTCAGACCTTGCAGGAAATGCGCACGCAGATGGAGCGGGTAGACGATGTAATGGAATATCCGGACGAAATTGTCTTTGATGAAAGTAATTCTCCGAACGAACTGAAAAAACTCTCCGGAAATATCGAACTGAAAAATATCGTGTTCGGCTATTCGCCGCTTGCCGATCCGCTGATTTGCGATTTCAATATGACGGTGACTCCGGGAAAAAGCGTTGCCATCGTCGGAGCATCCGGCTGTGGAAAGTCTACTATGTCCAAGCTGATTGCAGGGCTGTATCAGCCTTGGAGCGGCGAAATTCTGTTCGACGGAAAGCCGATGAACCAGATACCGAAGAATGTGTTCCGCGGCTCTGTTGCTGTAGTCGATCAGGACGTCATTCTCTTTGAAGATACCATCGCCAACAATATAAAAATGTGGGATGAGAGCATTGCGGACTTTGAGATGATTCTCGCGGCCAACGATGCCCAGATCCATGAAGATATTATGCAGCGTCCGATGGGATATCAGCATAAGCTGATTGAGGGCGGAAAGGATTTCTCCGGCGGACAGAGGCAGCGTATAGAAATTGCCCGTGCGCTGGCACAGGACCCAACCATCGTTATTTTGGACGAGGCAACCAGTGCGCTGGATGCCAAGACGGAATTTGAAGTTGTCAAGGCAATCCGCAACCGTGGCATCACTTGTATTGTGATTGCACACCGTCTTTCCACCATCCGTTCCTGTGACGAGATTATTGTCATGGAACATGGTGAAATCAAGGACCGCGGAACGCATAAGGAACTTATGGAAAACAGCAAGATCTACCGCGATCTTGTCAGCGCGGAGTAAGGGGGTGTCGGAAAATGAGTTGGTTTGAAGAACAACTGCGCTACCGGGAGAAAACGGATAACGAAAATTTTGAAGACGCCATTGATTCCATTGCTGGTGCGGTCATGGGGACCCGCCTGCGTGATGCGCTCAGTCAGAAAGAAATTGCTAGTTCCGCTATAGATGAAATACTGAAATATTATCATTGCAAATCGAAAAGCGAAGAACTGCCTCCGCAGATTAAAACGATTGATGATCAGATTGAATACCGGATGCGACCTTTCGGTATCAAAAACCGCAGTGTTACGCTGGATAAGGGCTGGTATCACCATGCGGTCGGCGCAATGCTGGGCACCTTGAAAGAGGACGGTTCCGTTGTCGCGCTGATTCCAGGAAAGTTTTTCGGTTATCGGCTGGTCGATTTCCAAACTGGAAAACAAATGAAACTGAACCGGAAAACGGAAGGGCTGCTGGACAAAGAGGCGGTATGTTTCTATGAGCCTCTTCCACAGAAGGCTCTTACAATCGCCGACCTGTTGAAATTCATGGTGCAGCAGTTAAGCTTGGCAGATATTGTGTTATATCTGGTTCTGATGGGCCTTTCCGCCGCACTGGGACTGCTTTCCCCAATGTTTACCAAATGGCTCTTCGGCGACGTTTTAAAATCCGGAAGCCTGCAGGTTTTACTTTCCCTCGGCGTATTTATGGTCTGCTTCTCCATAAGCCAGCTTTGCTTCGGCTCGTTCCAGAGCCTTATCAATTCCCGCATCGGAATCAAGCAGAACATAGCGGTGCAAGCCGCGGTGATGAACCGAATCATAAGCCTGCCACCTGCTTTTTTCAAAAATTATTCTGCTGGTGAACTGTCTCAGCGCGCATCTTACGTGCAGTCGCTGTGTACGACCTTGTTTAGTACCATAGGAATGACGGGAATTACCTCGCTGTTCTCTTTGATTTATATTGGCCAGATTTTCGTTTTCGCCCCAGCTCTGGTTGTACCATCTCTGGTAATTACCATTGCCACGATTGTTCTTTCCCTGGTGGCAACTAATATTCAGATGAAGGCCACCCGTAAGATGATGGAACATTCCGCCAAGACAAGCGGACTGACCTATGCAACGATTACAGGCATTCAGAAAATCAAGCTGGCCGGAGCGGAAAAGCGCATGTTTTCCCGATGGGCGAGATCTTATGCAAAGGAAGCAGAGATAGAGTATAATCCGCCGATGTTCGTAAAATTCAGCGGAACAATCTCTCTTGCCCTTTCACTTATTGGTACGCTGGTGCTTTATTGGATCGCTATCAATCATAAAGTTGCTATTGATGATTACTATGCTTTTAATACTGCATATGGCATGGTTTCCGGCGCATTTATGTCGGTCGTATCCATTGCCATATCGATTGCCAATATCCGCCCATCTCTTGAAATGGCGAAGCCAATCATGGAGGCGGAACCGGAGAAGCACGACGGAAAAGAAAACCTTACGGAACTTCGCGGCGGCATTGAGCTTTCACATGTATCCTTCCGTTACAATGAGTCCATGCCGAATGTAATCGACGATCTTTCCCTTACTATTAACCCAGGCGAGTATCTTGCCGTTGTAGGATCCACCGGCTGTGGAAAGAGCACGTTGATGCGTTTGCTCCTGGGCTTTGAAACGCCACAGAAGGGAAGTATTTTCTTTGATAAAAAAGATATTGCCCGAATCGATTTGGAATCGCTTCGCAGTAAAATCGGCACCGTTATGCAGGACGGAAAGCTGTTCCTGGGCGATATCTATTCCAATATTGTAATTACCGCGCCGGAACTGGGCATGGATGCAGCGTGGGAAGCTGCGGAAATTGCCTCTATTGCCGATGATATTCGCGCCATGCCTATGGGTATGCTTACCATTATCAGCGAAGGACAGGGCGGAATCTCCGGTGGTCAGCGTCAGCGTCTGATGATTGCCCGTGCTGTTGCACCGAAGCCGAAAATTCTGATGTTTGACGAGGCTACCAGCGCTCTGGACAACATCACACAGAAAAAGGTATCCGAGGCTATTGACACTCTGAAATGTACGAGAATCGTCATTGCCCACCGCCTTTCCACCATTCAGCATGCTGACCGCATCATCTATCTCGATGGCGGAAAGATTGTGGAGGAAGGCACCTACGATGAATTGATTGCAAAGAACGGCTGTTTCGCAAAGCTTGTTGAGAGACAGCGTCTGGATATTGAGGAATGATTATGATGGATAAAGAAAAAATATATCAAGATTATTACGGTAAAGTCTTTGGCTACATAAGATCGAAAATTAATTCCACACTGGATGCGGAGGATATAGCCGCTGATGTTTTTGTGAAGGTGTATGAGAAACTCGACAGCTTTGACGAAAGCAAGGCGTCTATTTCCACGTGGATCTATACCATCACAAGAAACACGCTTACCGACTATTTCCGTACAAGAAGAGTGTTTACCGAAATACCTATCACTGCAGAGGCCGGTACCTCTGTGGAAGACGATGTTTGCAATGCAGAAATGGTGGAAACTCTGACAAAGGCTCTGGAAACTCTTGATGAGCGGGAGCGGGACATCATTATCCTGCGCTTCTACTCCGGCAAAACTCTGAAGGAAATCACAGAGCAAATGGGCATATCCTATGCTTATGGAAAGGTTTTGCAGAACAAAGCCTTTAGCAAGCTGAGAGAGTATCTATAATTCGTTAGCCATTTTTGACAGTTATTCGTATAAAGAGTAGACAAAAGAAAAACTGGTGGAAAGTAAAAATTTAAAAACAAAATGGAGGCATTGGCCATGGAAGATAAACTGAGAAAGCTGTTTGATTATCAGCGATTTGAAAAAAATGAAGAACTGGAAAAACTTATAATGGAAGCCGAAAATCGCCACGCAAGGAGCTTGTCAGACGAAGAAATGATCCTTGTCAGTGCGGCGGGAGAGGTTGAGTTTGACATTCCGGAATTTGAACGGGATAAGCAGTATGACATCCATATTTATGATGATTTGCCAAATGGTGAATTCCATCCAGACCCTAAAAAATGGAATTCTTGAATAGGCAACAAGGGGATAAATATGAAAAAACGAATTAAAAACATTTCTATTTTGCTGGCAGTATGCCTTATGGTGCAGTTCCTGATTCCAGGATCCTTACTGGTAACTCAGGCTTCTGAAGATATGACATCAAATCCGTGGTTTGTTGGAACCAAGGACCATGAGGAAGAGGTAGTTGCCTACCTGTCTACCGACACGGAGCTTCATATTGAGGGAACCGGAGAAATCAAAAACTTTGCGGACAGAGAAACGCCTTGGTATTCTCTTTTCAACTCATTGGAGAGTTTGGTCGTGCATGAAGGGATAACCCGTATCGGAAACCGTACCTTATACCATTTCAACCTCCTGAACAATTTCAAGTCTGTAGAACTTCCGGAAAGCCTGGTCAGCATCGGTGACTATAGTCTTTCCCGTATGAGTGGAACAACAGAACTGACGATTCCAGCCAATGTAATGACGATCGGCAGTCATGCTTTTGATGGCTCAAAGAGACTTCATAAATTTACTTTTGAGGGAAAACCAGACAGTATTGCAGAGGATGCTTTTGCAACAATCACAGCAGATGTTTACATCCCGGAAAGCTGGGTTGCAGACAGAACTTTTGATTCAACAAAGCATCAGTACGGCGGCAGTCTGACTTACCATACCTACGGTACAGATGAAGAATTTCTGGTGAACACGGGAATTTATGCACACGGTAAACTGATTGCAGACAAAACAGTTGCGGAAGCCGGAGATAAGGTGACAATCTGCGTAGAAGAAGAAACGGGATGGTATATGACCTCCTGCATGATCCGACCAAATACAGAGCTGACAAAGAATGCAGACGGGACCTACAGTTTTATCATGCCGGACTGTGATGTAAATCTGGAAGCTGTCTTTGGCCAGCCTGGCGACAAAGAACACCCATGGTGTGTGGGCGCGGAGAATCTGACGGATGTAAAGGCATGGTTCGATCCGGAATCTGGAACTTTATATTTTTCCTCGGACAAAAATAATGTTCAGATGATGGACTTTACAGAGGGAAAACGTCCATGGGAGAGCATCGCTCCTCAGGTAAAAAATATATCATTCACTTCCGGAATTGAAAATATCGGAGCGAATGCCTTTTCCGGATGTACTTCTCTGACAGATGCCAGCCTTGGAAGTATAGCGGATATCGGAGAAAAAGCCTTCTTTGGCTGTTCCAATCTGGAAATCATCAGAGAATTTGCTCTGACTACAATAGAAAATATCGGAGCAAGCGCCTTTGAAAATTGTTCGGCGCTTACAGTGGACCATTTTGATGCAATTGAAAGCATGGGCAATCGCTGCTTTGCAAATTGCGCTTCTATTGAGACGATGTCATTGAATGGAAACCTGACTACGATTCCGGCAGAAGCTTTTTCTGGCTGCACCGGTTTGACCGAAATCATAATGTCAGAGTCCGTTGAAGAAATCGGAGACAAAGCGTTTTCCGGCTGCAGCTCCCTGAAGGAGATTGCCATTCCGGCGAATATAGAAAAACTTGGTTCGGGCAGCTTTGAAAACTGCAAGGAACTCAAAAAGATTACATACAAAGGCAAAAGACCGGAGATTGCGGAAGATGCATTCAAAAATGATCTGGCATATGTTTATGTAAATTATGACTTTTTTGATGCAAGTGCCAGCGATGTGGTTCAGATTAACGACCCGAACGGAACCTATTACTTTGGAGCAAAACAGCTTTCCTATATTGTAAGTGCGAGTGAAACTGGTTCCTGGAAACATATGATTCATGTAAATCAGACCACAGACGGCAAGGTATATCTTTCTCACGTGCCGGCAGCGAACGGAACTCTTTGCTTTATCCTGATTGAGTCCTGGGGAAATATCCCGAGAGGAAAAATCGCCAGCGTGAATCCAAATGTAAAACTTACACGTCAGGACTGGATCGACCAGGTTCCGGGATATGGAAACAAAGACTATTACAGTTTCTATATGCCAGACAGTGACGTGACCTTTACGGTACTGTTTAACGAAAATGAGACGCCAATCACAGACCCACCACAACTTCCGGAAGATGGACCGAAAAACCGTTGGGAAGTCGGAAAGGTCAAGGCTTCCGATGTTATTGCCTATGTTGAGGGCGATACTCTTTATTTCGAGGGTACGGGCGAGATTAAAGATTTTGACAGTATGACAGCGCCTTGGTACAGACGCAAGGACATTAAGAAAGTAGTCTTTAGTGAGGGAATCACCAGTATGGGTGACTGGAATCTGTTCCAGATGACAGAGATGACAGAGATTGCGCTGCCGTCGACCATGAAAACACTTAACGCAAGAGCTCTTTTTGATTCAAATGTAAAATGCCTTACGGTTCCAGCGGCCGTAACGACCATCGGATATAATCTTTTCTATAATGATGAGATTAAAGATGTATATTTCGAAAGTAAACCAGAAACAATCGACAGCAAAGCATTTGAAGGATGCACCTGCGAATTTTATGTAGGAAGCGACTGGCTTGCCAACGGTGTGACGATAGATGATCTGAATGACCCTTCCGGAGATTATCAGTTCGGCGGAAGTATCCATTATACGTTGTTTGGGGATACCCTTTATGATATTACAACAGATTCCACACAGGGCGGAAAGATTTATGCCTCCAAAGAGAAGGCTTATGAGAATGAGCTGATTACCGTAACGGCGGTTCCGGATTATGGATATTCCTTAAATGAAATCCAGATCAGAGGTATGGATTTCACCGAAAAGAATAAATATTTCATCATGCCGAGCATTAATGTGGATTTGTATGGTATTTTTGATCCGATCTATTCCAGAATTAACATTGCAAAGGTTTCTGGCTTATCTGTCACTGCCAATAGGAAAAGCGCAGAGTATAAAGATAAAGTAAGACTGACGATTACCGAAGAACCGGGATATCGTTTCCTTGGTGTTTCCGTGACAGATGCAGAAGGAAACAATATACCGCTGGATGAAGACCTGTGCTTTGTGATGCCAGCTTCTGAAGTAACCGTTACTGCCAAATCTGAGGCGTTGAATTATGACGTAATAGAAGGCTCCGCAGATCACGGAAGAATTCTCATATCCCAGAATAAGGCAATCGTAGGAACAACGATTACACTGACTCATAATGCAGACCCTCACTATCTGTTTGCGAAGTGGCAGGTAGTTGATGCGGAAGGAAAAGAAGTTGATGTCAATAATAACCGTTTTAAGATGCCGGCAATGGATGTGACAGTAAATGCGGTGTTTGAACCAGCGCGCATTATTTCGGTCACTACAACCGTTGGTGGTACCGTTGAAGGAAATCCGGGAAGGTCTCTGGCAAATGAAAAAGTGACGCTTATTCCGAAGGCAAAAAGCGGATATAAGTTTGTACGCTGGGAGTCGGAAGATGTCACAATGGAAAACAACACCTTTACCGTTCCAAAGCAGAATGTGGTCCTTCGTGCCGTATTTGCAAAAATTGGTTATGGAATCACTGTAGCAACGGAAGGAAAGGGTATCGTAGAGGTGCCAGAAACTGCGGAGGCTGGAGAAATCGTTGAAGTACAGACGAAGCCGGGTACCGGCTTCACGGTGAAAAATATATATGTTGAAACAGAAGACGGTACGATGGTGCCTGTAAAGAATGACCGGTTCCAGATGCCGAATTCGGCGGTGACCGTAAGGGTAGTCTTTGCAGAAAAGTCGAAAGATAAAGATCCGTCGCTGGGAGACGTTCATGGAAATGATTCTGGAAGTTCGGACACCGGAGATGATAACAACATAATTCTCTGGCTGGCAATCCTGTTTGGCAGTGCAGCACTGCTTGGCGCAGCAGTTTATGGAAGAAGAAAAATGAACCGGTAGTGCGGGGAGGAAAATGAAAAAATACACATATATTACTTTACGAGAACGACCGGAATTGAAAGAAACTGCTGCAGAATGGTTTCACAGCAAATGGAGAGTGCCAAAGGATGCTTATCTGGAATGCATGGATGACTTCCTTAGCGGGAAAACGGAATATGGATGGTACCTCTGCCTGTTTGATGAAAAAATCGTTGGCGGCATGGGCGTTATCGAAAACGACTTTCATAACCGAAAAGATCTGACGCCGAATATCTGTGCCGTTTATACGGAAGAAGAGCACCGATGCAAGGGACTTGCGGGCCATCTGCTGAATATGGTTGTGGATGATCTGCGCGGCAAAGGCATTTCCCCGGTCTATTTGCTCACGGACCATACGGGCTTTTATGAGCGATATGGATGGGAGTTTCTGTGCATGGTTCAGGGAGATGACGAACCGAACATGAGCCGTATGTATATTCATCGATAATTTTAAGGAATACGTACAGGCAAAGAAGTCGAATAAAGGATAATTCACAGAAATAACGATATGGATAGACTGAAGTATGGCAATACGAATACATTTTTCATCAGAGGAAATAAAACCGGGCTGCTGATAGACACAGACTATGCGGGGACACTGCCTGACTTCTATAAAGCGATGAAAAATGCAGGCATCAGGATGGAGGATATAGAATATGTACTTGTTACACATTATCATCCAGATCATATGGGCCTCGTAGGACAACTGATTGAGCAAGGTATAAGACTTTTGCTGGTGGATATTCAGAAAACAGCAGTACATTTCTCGGATAAAATTTTTGAAAAAGACAAGCTGCCTTACAATATAATAAATGAAGCCGACGCAACGATAATTTCATGTGAAGAAAGCAGAAAGCTTTTATCCTCGATAGGAATATCCGGAGAAATAATACATACTCCCAGCCACAGCGAAGACAGTATCTCGCTGATTCTGGACGACGGTTCCTGTTTCGTGGGAGATTTGGATCCGCAAGAGTATCTAGAGGCGTATGAAAATAACATGTCATTAAAAAGGGATTGGAATCAAATTATGTCTTACAATCCTAAGGAAATTTACTTTGCACACAGACCGAAAAAGAAATTACGATGACAAAACGAAATTTGGCTCTCTGATAAGTACGAATTTCGACTAAAGAATAATTTTGCACCACGTTTTACGAGAAGAAAATTCCGCAACAACCCCAGTTTGTGAATAAGGAGGAAAAACATGGAAGTAATGCATCAGATTTACCGGGACCCGGAGACAGGAAAAGTCTGGGAATTCATCGGAGGACAGGAACCGAGAGAACTCGATGAGACTTTTGTGAAATTATTGGATATTGATTCCCTTCCGGTTTTACAACCAAAAGGGGAGAAAAAAGTAATCTGCCCGAATTGCGGAACCGCAGTTGAAGAAACGGCGGCGTTTTGCTCGGAATGCGGAGAAAAACTCAAAGTAATCTGCCCGAATTGCGGAACCAATGTTAAAAAGACACCGTTTTGCCCAATGTGCGGAACGAAACTGTAGAATGAATAAAAAGGCGGAGAAATAATTATGATATCATGTCTGTGGGTAGCGCTGGGAGGCGCAATTGGCTCGGTTGCCCGATATCTGATTGGGCTGATTAAATTGAACGAATCTGTGGTTTTTCCATATAAGACATTGATTATTAATATCGTGGGTTCGTTTTTAATCGGACTTATTACTGCGTTATCCTTAAGCAAAGGAAACATGAATCCGGACATGGTGCTGTTTTTGAAAGTAGGCATCTGCGGCGGCTTTACGACATTTTCCACATTCGCCCTGGAGTCTTCCAATTTATTTCAAGGCGGCCGAATCGGAACTGCCATTTTATACATCGTTCTGAGCTTAACATTATCCATCGTTGCAGCTTTTGCTGCTCAGCAGATTGTGCACGCATGAAAAATGCACGATTCCGCATTATACGAAAATATCTTTCGTGATATAAAGAATAGTGCTATTACCCCGGAAAAGTGATATAGTATAGTATCACTACAAAAAATAAGTTTTATCGAGAAAAGGATAATTTTCGGAGAACGGAAGGCTATCGAGAAAAGGATAGTTTTCGGAGAATGGAAGCTATCAAAAAATCAGGCTAGAAGAGGAAGGCAGAATCATGTCAAAGAAAAGCAAAATCATAAAAGCGATTGTTTTCATGGTTCTTTTAGCTTTCAGCTTTCTGATTGTACAGAAGTTATTTCGTGTGGGTGAAATCTCCAATGCATCCATGCATAAATCTTTCGCCCAGGAAGAAGATTCTTTAGACGCGGTCTATATTGGATCCAGCGTAACCTATTCTTTCTGGAATCCGCTCCTTTGCTGGGAGCAGACTGGCTTTAAGGTGTTTTCCTATTCGGTGTCCTTAATGCCGGCAGAAACCATACAAACCGTGCTGGAGGAAGTTCATCACTCACAGCCGGACTCTTTGTATATCATCGCTTTAAATCTTTTTGAAAAAAATGATTTATCTTATAAATCCATCCATTTTCTGGTGGATTATTACCCAGATATTCCAAGAAAAATATCGTTTATCCAAAAAGTTTCCAGCCAGATGGAGGGCTCTGTTTTTGATAAGCTGGAATACTATTTCCCAATCATCCGGTTCCATTCCCATCTGGATACGGTGGATGAGGTATTCCTGACGGAAGACTATCCGGATTATAAGGGAAGCATGAATTTTGCTTATTATTTAATGGCATCGGAGGACTATTCCCCAATTTATAAGGTGGCGCAGGGCGAAAAGCCGATGAAAGAAGACCGGGTCGCTATTTTGCAGGACCTTTTGGATTACTGCAAAGCAAACGAATTAAATGTACTTTTCGTGGTTTCTCCGCAGCCAGCATCCCCTGTGGGAGAACAAGAAGAGATAAATTACCTGGCATCCGTTGTGGAAGAGGCCGGCCTTCCGGTTTTGAATCTGGCGGATCCGGTAGAGGAGTTACAGCTGGACATGTCCTGGGATTATTTTGACCGGGTTCATTCCAATATCCACGGCTCCATCAAATTCACCAGCATGTTATCCGATTACCTGAAGGAACATTACAACTTTACGGATAAGAGAAATCAGAATCCGGAGGACAGCTGGGATAAGGCATATCAGGAATACCTTCCGTTAATTACGCCGTACTCCTTCGATTTTGAGCGGGACTTCTGCGAGCGGGACAACTCCCTGATGGCTCCGGAAATTACCAAAGTAATGGACGAGACGAACCGTATTCGGATTGAATGGAATCCGGTAGAAAATGCAGACAATTATCATTTGTACCGTAAGGTGAACGAAGGCGACTGGGAGCGCCTGGCGGATCTGAACAGCGGTACATGGTCCTACATAGATACGAATGCAAATCTTGAAAAAAATAATACCTATGTGGTTGTTGCCAGCCGCATGGAAAACGGAAAGAGAATTTACGGAAACTGTGATTACGCAGGATTCTGCCTGAAACCGGCGGAAAGATAGGGCTTGCTGCGGCCTGCAGATTCTGCCTGAAACCGGCGGAGCGATAGGGCTTGTTGCGGCCTGCGACTTCGACCTTCGAATCCAGAAACTATACGAGACGGAGACAAAGGAAAACTTTTTATGACTTATAGTTCCTTACAATTTATGGTGTTTGCTGCTGCAACCATCCTGCTGTATTACATCGTCGGCAGGAAGGGTCAGAAGTATGTCCTTTTGCTGGCAAACATTGCGTTCTTTGTTCTCAACGCTCCGAAATATTTACCGTTTATTCTATTTACTACGCTGGTCAGCTATTTCTGCGGACGGGGAGTAGGCTCCTTATGGGACAAGGAAGCGAACGAGCTGGAAGGCTGCACGGAAGTCGCCAAAAAGAAAGAAATTAAGGCGGGCTATAAAGCTAAAGCGAGAGTATATCTGATTCTTGCTTTTATCGGTATTGTTGGCGTGCTGGTGGTTTGCAAATATGCAACCTTCCTGGCAGACAATATTAACAGCCTGCTGAAGCTTTTATCCATTCCGACCATTCCGGCCTTCCGCATGATTCTGCCTATCGGTATTTCCTTCTATACTTTCATGGCAGTCAGCTATCTGCTGGACGTTTTCTGGAGACGCTATCCGGCAGAAAAGAATCTGCTCCTGTATTCGGTGTACCTGTCCTACTTCCCACATGTGGTTCAGGGACCGCTGGATCGTTATGACACCATCAAACCGCAGATCGAGAGCGGCGTAAAATTCTCTTATGAAAACCTGACCTATGGCGCACAGCTGGCATTATGGGGCTTGATCAAAAAGCTGGTAATTGCCGACCGTCTGGGCTTATTAGTTGATACCGTTTATAACGGATGGCAGAACTACACCGGCGTCATTTTTATCGTTGCCACCGTCTTTTATTCCATCCAGATTTACGCGGATTTCTCCGGATGCATCGACATCGTTTCCGGTATTTCGGAAATGCTGGGAATCAAACTGACACAGAATTTCAATCATCCATATTTCTCAAAGACCATGCCGGAATTCTGGCGCCGTTGGCACATGTCTTTAATGGAGTGGTTTAAAGATTATATCTATCTGCCGATTTCGATTTCTTCTCTGGTAAAGAAAGTTAAGAAAAAAACCAAAGAGAAAAACCGAAAAAAAGCAGGCGAATTATTTGCTACCTGTTTCCCAACGCTGATTGTATGGTTAGCTACGGGAATCTGGCACGGCGCTTCCTGGACCTTTGTGGCCTGGGGACTGTTCCACGCAATTCTGATTATTGGCGGAACCGTATTCGAAGGCACTTTTAAAAAGATGACTACCGCCTTGAAAATCAATACCGATAATTTTGGCTGGAGACTGTTCCAGATGGCGAGAACCTTTACTTTATGCTGTATCGGCCGAGTTTTCTTCCGCGCCGAAAGCATCTCTGCGGCCTTCTCCATTTTTGCACGGACCTTTACAAAGCTGTCCTTCTCCAATTTAAATGCCAGCCACCTTTTCACCTTTGGCATGGAGGCGAAAGATTTTGTAATCATCCTTTTCGGCATTCTTGTTCTGTGGGCAGTATCCATGCTTCAGGAACGGATGTCCGTTCGGGAAACTATAGCGAAACAAAACATTTTTTTCCGTTGGATTATTTATTTTGCAGCAATTTATATTATACTGATTCTAGGCATGTACGGACCTGCGTATAGCGCAGCGGACTTTATCTATGCCGGATTTTGAGAGGAAATAAAACATGGATCAATTAAGAGAAATTTTAGAAGAAAACTGGCCGGATATTGATTTTGATGAAGAGAAAGATCTTCTGGACAGCGGATTAATGGATTCCGTCAGCGTAGTAACACTGGTCGGCATTCTGGAAGATGAATTTGATATTTCCATTTCCATGGAATATCTTCAGCCGAAGTACTTTCAGTCCATTGAAAGTATGTGGGAAATGATTGAGGAATTACAATGAATAAAAAAACCGTCACTTTGATTTTGGGACCGATACTTTTTCTTTTGTGTCTCTTCCTTTTACCAAAGTCGATTTTTGCAACCTTAGCAGCCCGCGGTGCCATTGGTGTTGTAGTATGGACCGCTTTCTGGTGGGTTACGGCGCCGGTAGATTTCGCCGTTACCGCCTTAGTTCCGGTCTGCGTTAACGCATTGATCGGAATGGCACCCATGTCTTCCGTTATTGCGAACTATGCGTCGGAAACCATCGTGCTTTTATTCAGCGCGTCGATTCTGACGGCTGTTTGGGCGGAAACGGGATTGGATGCCCGAATCTCTGCAAAGATACTTTCCATGATTGGGGAAAAGATGCGAACCCAGGTAACCTTCTGGTTCCTTCTTTGCGCCATTTTATCGGCTGTGATTCCAAACGCAGTCGTATGTGCAGCCGTTGTGCCAATTGCAGTTTCCATGCTGAATTATGTTGGTGAAACCGACGTCCGCACCAGCTCCAAAGGTTCCTTAATCCTTTTAACGATTGTATATGCCATCGGTGTTGGCGGCTTGCTGACGCCTCTTGGCGGCGCCATGAATCTGGTCATCACGGATTATCTGGCACAGGTAACGGGTCAGGAGTACATGTTTGCTTCCTGGATTATCCGTTTCCTTCCTATTTTTGCAGTAATCACAATCAGCAATATTGTATTGCTTTGCTTCTCCTGCAAAAAGACAGATACCTTAAGCGGCTCCCGCGAGTTCTTTATTCAGGAGTATAAAAAAATGCCGCCAATGAAAAAAGAGGAGATCATCGCTCTGGTTCTTTTCGTTGTGGCGACCTTACTTTCCTTTACACGTAATCTCTATCAGAATCTGGTTCCTGGTCTGAAGCCGGCTTATTCCTTTGCAATCTGTGCATTGCTTGCGTTTGTATTTACAAGAAAGAACGGCTCGAGACTTATCGAATGGAAAAGCGCACAGAATAAAGTCGTATGGGAAATGATATTTGTTTTCGCTGGAGGTCTGGCTCTGGGAACTTTGATTAATGAGAGCGGAGCAGCGGACATGATTGGCGAAGCGGTAGCGAAAGCGAACTTAACTGGCGGTTTCGGAACCGTGTTTATCATAGTTTTTCTTACGGTCATCTTATCCGATGTTACCAGCAACACAGCGACAGCATCGGTAGTGACGCCGATTGTTATCAGTATTATTCAGGGAATTGGCGGAAATCCGATTCCGTATATCTATATAACCGCTATTGGAATCAACCTGTCTTATCTGCTTCCAACTTCCATCCGGGCGATTCCGGTTGGATACGGTTTACGGCCGAATTATATGCTGAAGAAGGGTATCATCTTTGAAATTCTGGCCATTGTTTTAATGACCATTCTTGGCTACCTGTTAATGAAATTCTGGCCGATGTTCAGCACCATCTGAAAGGAGAATAAATGATTCCGTCTATTGTTGAATCGGTTTTTCAAAACGCAGAAATCACTCCCGACAAGCTCTGCCTTGCAGACGATGGCAGGAGTGTAACCTATAAAGAATATGCAGACGAAATTGCAAGAATGGCCACAGTTTTTGAGGGCCTGGGCGTAGGCAAAGGAATGCGGGTTGTGGTAGAAGCAAGCCAGACCATTTCCTATCTGGCTACGGAACTGGCTCTTCAGCTTTTGCAGGCCGTTTTTGTTCCTTTGGAAAAAGGCTGTGCATGGGAAAAAATGGTGTCTCTGGCCCTTCGTGCTCAGGCGTCTCTTATTATTAAAAACGATACTTCCGACATGGATACGGAAATTCCATGGAAGGCTCTTTCGGAAATCGAGCAGGCAACGGCCGAAGCTTCACCGAAAACGGACCTTACGTTTCCAGAAAAAGAAATGGTCAGTGAAATTCTGTTCAGCACAGGAACCACAGGCAAAGAGAAGGGTATTGTTTTAACTCACGAAAACGATATTGCCCTGGCAGAAAATGTTGCCTACAGCATTCATATTGAGCCGGACAATGTAGAAATGATTCCGTCTCCCATGAACCATTCCCATGGTTTAAGAAGATATTATGCCAACCTTTGGAAGGGCGCATCGGTAGTTCTCTTAGGAAGCGTTATGGACGTGCGTCGGTTCTTTCATAACATGGACGACTACGGCGTAAATTCCATGGACCTGGTGCCAGCGGCTCTTTCCGTTCTCCTTCGTCTTTCCAAAGACAATCTGGCGAAATACAGCGACACGATCCGCTACATTCAGTTTGGTTCCGCTCCTCTTATGAAGTCTGACAAGGACTGGATCCGCCGCCTGGTTCCAAAGACCAACCTCTATAATATTTACGGAAGTACGGAGAGCGGCTGTCTTTGCTGCTACGAATTTAATCATACCCAGGACAAGGAAAACTGTATTGGAAAACCGACCAAAAACGTACAGATTCTTATTGTGGACGATGAGAAAAAAGAAATGGAATCCGATGCTGGCCATACGGGTCTGTTAGCCTCCAAGGGAGCTATGAACATGGTGGGCTATCTGGATGATCCGGAAGAAACGGAAAAGGTTTTGCAGAACGGCATTCTTTATTCCAACGACATGGCCTATATTGATGAAGAAGGCGATGTTATCCTCTTAGGACGAGCTGGGGATGTAATCAATATTGGTGGAAAGAAAGTTTCGCCGGAAGAAATTGAAGACATGGCGAAAAAGATGCCGATGATTGCAGACTGTGCCTGCATTCCGGTCAGCGATTCTATTAAAGGAAATGTTCCAAAGCTGTTTGTAAAGGTTGCGCCTGGCTACACGTTCCAGACGGCAGCGATTCGCGACTGGCTCTTAGAGCATATGGAACCGTTTAAAGTTCCGGCGTTTTATGAGGAGATTGACGAGATTCCACGAACCTCCAACGGAAAAATACTTCGCAGAAAATTGAAATAATAAAAGACACCATCTTTAAATCTAAGATGGTGTCTTATTTTTATCTTAAGTTTTTTAAAACCTATTCTTATTTACAGCTTGCTTCTTATGATCTTTCCACTTGGAGTCTTTGGAAGGGATTTCTTGAACTCGACAATTCGCGGATATTTGTAAGGAGCCGTATGTTCTTTTACATACTCCTGAATTTCTGTTTTGAGTTTCTCCGTTCCTCGTTTGCCAGAAACCAGTACGATGCTGGCTTTAACAATCTGTCCACGGATTTCATCCGGTACGGCAGAAACGCCACATTCCAGAACATATGGAAGTTCCATGATAACGCTCTCGATTTCGAAAGGTCCGATACGGTATCCGGAGGATTTGATCAGATCGTCTGCACGGCCAATGTACCAGAAGAATCCATCTTCATCACACCATGCAAGGTCGCCGGTATGATAATAACCATCATGCCATACAGCATCCGTGTCTTTATCGTTCTGGTAGTAACCACCGAACAGTCCGCATGGAGCACCATCGGAAATATCAATACAGATTTCTCCAGCCTCGCCCACTTCTGCGAAGTTTCCTTCCGGAGTAAGCAATACAACTTTGTACTGTGGGTTCGGTTTACCCATGGAACCAACCTTAGGAGCAACACCTGCGAAGTTACCAACAACAACTGTAGTTTCGGTCTGGCCGAAGCCTTCCATTACGGAAAGGCCAGTGTTTTCCATGAAGATACGGAAGATTTCCGGATTCATAGCTTCGCCAGCGGTGCTTACATGCTTCAGGGAGCTTAAGTCGTATTTGCCCAGGTCTTCCTTGATCAGCATACGGAACATGGTTGGAGGAGCGCAGAACGTGGTGATGCCATATTTTGCAAACATCGGAAGAAGCTCGTTGGCTTTGAAACGGTCAAAGTCGTAAATGAAAAGAGGAGCTTCACATAACCACTGTCCAAACAGCTTGCCCCACATAGCCTTTGCCCAGCCAGTGTCGGAAATGGTAAAGTGCAGACCGTCTGGGTCAACACAGTGCCAGTACTTCGCTGTAACAAAATGACCTAAAGGATACTTGCAGTTATGAACTGCAAGCTTTGGATAACCGGTAGAACCGGAAGTGAAAATCATCATCATCGGATCGCTGCCGGAAATGCTGTCTTCGGTTCTCTTGAAATGACCGGAATACATTGCGTACTCGTCATCGAAAGAATGCCAGCCTTCGCAGGTTCCGTTGGCTACGATCTTAACATCAATTTTGCCGAATTTTTCAATGGCAGGTTCTGCCTGCTTGATAACATCACCGTCTGCGGTGCAGATAACTGCAGAAACGCCGGCAACTTCAAAACGGTAAAGGAAATCTTTTTCCTGAAGCTGGTCAACAGCTGGAATGGCAACGGCGCCTAACTTCTCCAGACCAATAATGATTGGCCAGAACTGCCAGTTACGTCTTAATACCATTAATACACGGTCGCCCTTTTTAATTCCCAGAGAGCGGAAGTAGTTTGCTGCACGGGAGGACAACTTGTACATGTCTTCGAAAGTGAAACGTTTTTCCTCGCCCTTATTGCTGATATGAAGAAGAGCCAGTTTATCCGGACGACGGGTTCCTAAAGCATCCACAACATCAAATGCGAAGTTGAAGGATTCCGGATCTTTGAAATGAACTGCAGATAATTCGCCGGAAGCAGTTTCTTCCACTTCGACAAATTTCTCCCATACGCGCTTCTTGGTCTGAACAACAGGAGCGATGGTAGGAATTGCAACAGGTTTTGCTGCAGCATTTCTATCTGGGTCCAGAACGATTGCGTAGAAATCACAATCTTCTCCGTTTGTGGCAATCATGCCGTGAGGAGTAGAGGAGTCATAGTAAATGGTGTCGCCAGGGCCTAATACTTCGGTATGGTTTCCTAACTGAACTTTCAGATGACCATTAATGACAATATCAAATTCATGTCCTTCATGGACGGTAACTTCGATTGGCTTTAACTGGGCGTCCGCGCTGAAAGTACTATGTACGAACAAAGGCTCCGCAACACGGTCACGGAATTTGTAAGCTAAGTTGTAGTAGGTCATGCCATGGGCCTGCTCCACACGAAGACCTTCGCCCTTACGAGTCATGATATAGGAACTCAGTCTTGGAGAAACACCTTCGATCAGTTCGGTAACGTCGACATTTAAGACCTGTGCGCAGGTATAAAGGAAGGCGAAATCCAGTTCCTGATTTCCGGATTCATATAACTTATATTCATCGACAGTGACGCCGATCTTCTGGGCCATGTATTCTTCCGATAAGCCCTCAATGGTTCGGAGCTCCCGAACACGGTCAGCAATTTCCTGTACTTTTAATTCCAATCCCTTCATAGAAAGTCTCCCATTTCTTACAGCAGATTACGCTTGATTTTTCCGTTAGTGGTCTTTGGCAGATCGTCCTTAAATTCAACGATTCTTGGATATTTATAAGGAGCCGTACGACTCTTAACATAATTCTGAATTTCAACTTTTAATTCGTCGTTGGCAATGGTGCCTTTTACGAGAACAATGCTTGCCTTGACAACCTGTCCGCGGACTTCATCCGGAGCAGCGGAAACGCCACATTCCAGAACGTAAGGAAGTTCCATAAGGACGCTTTCGATTTCGAATGGTCCAATACGGTATCCGGAGGATTTGATGACATCGTCTGCACGGCCTACATACCAGAAGTATTCGTCTTCATCGCGCCACGCAAGGTCGCCTGTGTGGTAATAATCATCATGCCAAGCATTTGCAGTAGCTCCCGGCTCGTTGAAGTAGCCCTTGAATAAACCGCATGGAGCACCGTTGCCGGTGTAGATAACGATTTCTCCAACTTCACCGTCGGCACATTCTTCGCCGTCTGCATTAAGCAGATGAACATCGTAGAGCGGACTCGGCTTGCCCATGGAACCAGGCTTTGCTGTCATGCCTGCAAAAGTTCCGATAACCATGGTGGTCTCGGTCTGACCGAAGCCCTCCATGATGGAAAGGCCGGTGGCTTTCCGGAACTGTTCGTAAACTTCCGGGTTCATTGCCTCGCCGGCAATGCTTGCGTGCTTCACCGAACTTAAATCGTACTTGCTCAGGTCTTCCTTGATGAAGAAACGGTACATGGTAGGCGGAGCACAGAAAGAAGTAATATTGTACTGTGCGAATAAGGACAAAATGTCATCCGCATGGAATCGGTCAAAGTCATAAACGAAAGTAGCGGCACCGTTCATCCACTGGCCATAGAGCTTGCCCCAGAGAGCCTTGCCCCAGCCAGTGTCGGAGATGGTCAGATGGAGGCCATCTGGATCTACGCAATGCCAATACTTGGCGGTCAGGTAATGACCTAAAGGATATTTGCAGCTATGAACCGCAGCCTTTGGATATCCGGAGGTTCCGGAAGTGAACAGCATCAGCATGGAATCGTCGCCACAGATAGAATCTTCCGTTCTCGGGAAACGGCTGGAATACATATCATATTCTTCATCGAAGCAATGCCAGCCTTCGCGTTTTCCTCCGCTGATGACTTTCAGTTTTACGGTCGGGCATTTTGCAGCAGCACGTTCTGCTTCATCCGCACTTGAACCATAAGCTGCACATACAATCGCCTTAACTTCTGCTGCCTTAAAACGATATTCAAAATCTTTTTCAACTAACTGGTCTGTAGCAGGAATTGCAATAGCGCCTAATTTGTGAAGGCCTACGACTACCGGCCAGAATTCCCAGTTCCGGCGCATTACCAGCATGACGCGGTCGCCTCTTTCCACGCCCAGCGCACGGAAATAGTTTGCAGCCCTTGCAGACATTTTTTTCATGTCGAAGAAAGTAAATCTTCTTTCCTTGCGGTTGCGGTCTAAGTGAACCATTGCCAGTCTGTCTGGGTCTTTATCTGCAATTGCATCCACAACATCGAATGCGAAATTGAAATTGTCTGGATTAAAGAATTTGATAGAAACAGGAGCACCGGTTTCATCTGTTGCGGTCTCAATGAAATCGTTAAGATAATCGCCGGTAGAAACTACAGCTGGAACGCTGTTGAGCTGTTTCTGAACTTCCTCGGCATTCATCATTCTTCCGTGGTTCCAGATCAGTTCTTCCTCGCCGCTTAAAATAACAGCGCAGAAAACAACATCTTTGCCACCGATTGCAATCATGCCGTGAGGAGTAGAAGAGTTGTAGAAGATGCTGTCGCCAGGTCCTAATTCTTCTTCATGCTCACCGATTTTTATTCTCATATGGCCTTCCAGAATAAGGTCGAATTCCTGGCCACCATGAGTAACCTGATGGATCGGCTCATTCTGTTCTGCCTCAGAATATTCGTAACGAACCCAGTAAGGGTCGGCTTTTTTATTTTTGAAAAGAGGAGCGATGGATTTAATTTCAATACCAGGCTCTTTTGCCGTAAGCTGGCCATTGCCGTTACGGGTAATTGAATAACTGGTCAGACGGGAATTGCTGCCCTCTAAGAGCTCGGTGATTTCAATACCAAAACACTGTGCACATTTATGAATGAATGTAAACGGAAGATCCGCTGCTCCCGTCTCATACTGGATATATTCTTCTGTGCTGACACCCGTCAGTTCTGCCATCTGGGCTTCATTGTAATTATAGTCGATACGAAGTTCGCGGATACGCTCTGCAACTTCCATCAGCATGTTACTGCTGCTTGCCATTTTTTACTCCTCCAAACGTGCATTTTTCCCACTGAAACAGTGATATGGTTACACGTCTTCACATTAAACTATATAAACCATTAAATAATAAAGAAATATTATCTTCACGTCAATAGAAAAACTATACAAAGTAAACGCCGAAAACCCCTGTTCTCAAGGCATTTCGCTTATTTTTTCTAAAGTAAAAAGTAAATAATTGACTGATGGAAAAAATAGGGTTTATAATCTCAAAAAATGCGAAGACTCTGCCCAAAAGAGACTTTGTATTGTGTTTTGCATCCTCTTATAGGCTTTGAGGGGCTTTTTCGTGTATCTAAAGGAATAAAACAAGATGAATCCATTTGTAAAAGTCATGGCGGAAGGACCTAGAAAAATTGCCATTACCGGTCATTTCGGAAGCGGTAAAACGGAAGTCAGCGTATCTCTTGCCATGGCCCTGGCAAAAGAGAATATTCCGAACCTGGCGCTGTGCGATCTGGATATTGAAAATCCATATTTCCGCTCCAGAGAAAGACAGTCTCTTTTAGAGGCTTCGGGCATAAAAGTTTATTCCGACCCGTTCAAGGGAAAGAACGGAAGTGAGCTTCAGACCATTGATGCCGCCATCCGTGCACCGTTAGAAGATCCGGCCTGCAGAGTAATCTTAGACTGCGGAGGTGACGCTACGGGAGCTATGGTGCTCAATCAGTTCCGTCCGTACATGAAAGAGGAAGCGACGCTGCTCAGCGTAGTGAACTGCAACCGCCCGGGCACGGACACGCCGCAGAAAGCTGCGGACCAGATAAAAAACACAATCGAAACAACCGGCATCGAAGTGTCCGGACTCATATCCAATGCGCATCTGATCCGGTATACGACATCAGAAACGGTTATGGAGGGCATGGAATTTACCCAGCAGGTTTCGGAGCTGACCGGAATTCCGGTACTTTGCGCTTGTTGTATGGAAAGCCTGGCGGAGGAACTTTCCGGCTGTGGCTTTTCGGTTTTCCCGATTGGTATGTACATGAGGGACAGTTATTTAGATAAACAGGTTTAAAAAACCATAGAAATATTCAGGAGGCATGATAATGAAGAGACGTTTTAAGGTCGTTTTCGATGGGGACAAATGCAAAGGCTGTGGCTTATGCATTACCTTCTGCCCGAAAAACATCCTTGCATTTGATCCGGAGGTTAACGCAAAGGGTTACCATCCGGCAGGAATCACCGATACAACCCAGTGCATCGGCTGCACAAGCTGTGCAACTATGTGTCCGGATTGCTGTATCAGAATTTATGAACTTGAGGAGGGAGAAGAATGAGTAAAGTACTTATGAAGGGCAATGAAGCCTTTGGTGAAGCTGCAATACGTGCCGGCTGCAAGTGCTATTTCGGCTACCCTATTACACCACAGAACGAAGTTCCTGAGTATATGAGCCATGAACTGCCAAAGGCAGGCGGCGCATTTGTACAGGCAGAAAGCGAATTGGCTGCAGTTAACATGGCATATGGTGCAGCTGCTTCCGGTGGACGTGTATTTATTTCCACCAGTTCTCCAGGTCTTGCGCTGATGCAGGAAGGCCTTGGATTTATCTGCAGTACAGAAGTTCCTATCGTTGCTTTGAACGTATCCAGAGGCGGTCCTGGCGTTGGTGGAATCCAGCCAGGTCAGGCAGACTACTTCCAGGCAACCAGAGGTGGATATAACGGCGACGCAAAGATTCCTGTATTTGCTCCATCGGGCATTCAGGAATGTGTAGATATGATTTATGAAAGCTTTGATATCGCTGAGAAATACCGCAACCCGGTACTTATTCTGGCAGACGGTATGATCGGACAGATGATGGAGCCGGTTGAGCTTCCGCCACAGAAAGAGATTACTCCGGTTGACAAAATCAGCCAGGAGCGTCCATGGGCGATTACCGGAACCGACAACCACGACGGAAGAAACGTTATTTTCTCCCTTCGTCTGGTACCGGAAGTTTTAGAGACTCATGTTGAGCATATGTTTGACAAATATGCAGAAGCAGAGAAGGAACTGGTTCGTTACAATTCCTTAAATCTGGAAGATGCGGAAATCGTATTCGTTGCATTCGGAACCATGTCCCGTTTATGCGCGGAAGCTATCGAAATTCTGGAAGAACGCGGCATTAAAGCAGGCTTAATCCGTCCAATCAGCTTATGGCCATTCCCGGACAAAGCCTTTGATGAAATCGGTCCAAAGACAAAAGTAGTTATTTCTACCGAGCTTAGCATGGGCCAGATGATC
>JAZUGA010000187.1:0-8144 GCA_045640945.1 Lachnospiraceae bacterium
CCCGGAGGATTCCGGGAGCCGTAAATGCATTATTAATTTTTATCTGAAATGGTTATCTGGCCTGAGGCGCAGGTTCTTCTACCGGCTTTTTGCCCCAGATGATACCGAAGTAATCATTCAACGGAACGACCTGTGAGTAGAGCATGTCATTCTTTACAAGATTATTGATGTGCTTGATATATTCGTCCAGACTGCCAAATCCGCCATTTTCTGCCGACTGGTAGGTAATGGTCTTGCAGCCAGGATGGTCAATATATCCCTTGCTTCCAACGGCTTCTTTCGTAGTCATGAGCTGGTCCGAAGGAATAAATACTTTATTGATTGCATCATAGAAACCTAAATCGGTCAGCCAGCTATAGTCAGAGAAGATTACAATAGGTTCTGTTTCCGGATCCAATACATCTCGTCCTACCATCAGTCGGGAATCAAATTCAAAACCAAACAGGTTGGAAACTGTAGGAAGAATATCGGCGCTGTAAACCGGATCCGTTATAACAACGCTGTTTTCGCCTTCCATTTCCGGCGTCCAGATGACTAAGCTGTTATGGGAATAGTCCGTTTGATTTTCCGGATCAAATCCGAACAGGTTAATCAGGTTTGCCTCAACGTCGAAATAATCTACATGGCCTGTATCATCAATTACGTAATCGTCGGAAAGACTATATGGATAATGGTCACCTGTGATTACGAAAACGGTGTTTTCCAGAATACCTTCTTCTTCCAGAGCAGTCAGCAGCTGTTCCATAGCTCTTTCGTATTCCAGATTTGCCGCATAATAACTTAATACAGTAGGCGTGAGGTCATAGCCCTTCTTATTCGCCCATGCCTTGATTTCATCGATGTTTTTGTTAACGACGAAGTTGGTGGAGTCATATTTGGAATGACCGCTTAACGTCATAAAGTAAATGTTGAAAGGCGAAGAGTCAATGAATCGCGGAATCGCATAATTCATCATCTCTACGTCGCTCTGTGGCCATGCACGGTCGCCGGAAAGTCCGGTCATACCGCTGCCGTTCGCAATGTATTTGGAATAGCCTAAATTGCAGTGGGTTAAATTACGCTTGAAATAAGTATGGGTACCGTTATGGTAAGCCGTGCTGCGATAGCCTTCCCGCAAGAACTGGTTGCCGATGGTCAGGTACATGTTGTTCTCTGCAGTCTTAAGCATGGAGTAATATCCGTTGGAAGGAAGCATGCTGGTAAGAATCTGGAATTCACCAGTAGTGGTGGAACCGTTCCATAACGGCTGATAATAATCTTCAAAAACAAAACCATTATTTACCATACGGTAAAGAACCGGCATCAGCTCTTCGTCCAGAAGATAAGGGGTGAAGGATTCCGCGGTCATCTGGATCAGATTTTTGCCTTCAAAAAGACCGGTATATTCATTCTTCTTGCTAGGAGTAAGACTGTTAACATAATCATGAATCTTTTTAATATCCGGGTCGGTGCATTCGTCAATCAGTCGGTCGAAATCAATGTTCATCACATTATATTCTTCCGGGTTTTCCAGAACTGGCGGCTCCTGATCAATATGGAAGGATTGCTTAAAAGGATTCCCAACAACACTGTAAACCGTATCCAGCTTGGTAGCGGTCTGAACGTCAAAATATTTTACTGCGGTATCAAAGTTGAATTCGCTGGTAAGAAGCTCCCAGGAAGGAGACATGTTACATAAAGGAACGCCTGCAGCACATTCGAAAATTGCTGTGACCAGGAGAATCTGAATATAACCCATACCTTTGAATCTCTTGAAGGAAGGCAGTTTGAATATTGCCAGACAGATAACGTAAAGAATAATCGGAACCTCAAACAAAAGTATGGTTGGCCAGTTACCGACAACAATGCCGAGAATATAATCGCTGGCTTCTGTAGTAATACCGTCGGCGCCTCCGACAACGGACTGAAGTCCCATATAGATATTAAATTCCAGTCCAACAAAGTGGATGATCATGAAAACAACACTGGTCAGCTGCAGCAATAGAGCAGCAATCCAGTTGTTTACTTTTTCGCTTTTGAAAACGGTACAAAGCATGGTCATGAGACAGCCACCTGCAAGGGAAGCAAAAATCATGGACAACCACCAGATTCCGGTTGCCGGCTCCTTTACCGAAACGTTGCGGAAGAGTAACTCAAAATAAATAAGCGCAGCGGGGAATATTGCCGCGCTTATTATTTGTCTTAAACTGTAATTTTTGAAATGCGTAAAAAACGTAAAAGCTCTTTTTTTAAACATTCCTGTGTAAACCCCTAAGATTTATCTTATTTGCATTAATATGCTTTTTCTTCTTTTTCCAGAACTTCAATTAATTTCTCGATAGCCATTGCACCAAGATCCTGGTTCTCGCCATCATCACGGCGACGTACGGAAACGGTACCTGCTGCTTCTTCTTGCTCACCAACAACAAGAATGTAAGGAACACGTTCGTTTCTCGCTGCACGAATCTTGTAACCAATCTTTTCAGCACGTTCATCAACTTCAGTTCTATATCCGGATTTTTTCAGCTTAGCTTCAACTTCTTCTGCATAGCCTGTGTACTTCTCGGAAATAGGAAGAATCTTGATCTGAACCGGGCTGAGCCAGAATGGGAACTTGCCTGCAAAGTGCTCCGTTAAAATACCGATGAAACGCTCAATGGAACCGAAGCATACACGGTGAATCATAATCGGTCTGTGGGCCATACCGTCTTGTCCGATATATTCCGCTTCAAAACGCTGTGGAAGCTGGAAGTCTAACTGGATAGTTCCGCACTGCCAGGTACGTCCAAGGGAGTCTTCCAGATGGAAGTCAATCTTTGGTCCGTAGAAAGCGCCATCGCCTTCGTTAATAACGTAAGGAAGTCCTAAATCGTCAAGAGCATCCTTAAGTCCGTTGGTAGCCATCTCCCAGTCCTCATCAGAACCCATAGAGTCTTCTGGACGGGTAGAAAGTTCCACATGATATTTGAAACCGAATTTTGAATAAACTTCATCAATCAGTTTAACAACGCCTTTGATTTCGTAAGGAATCTGTTCCGGTGTCATGAAGATATGTGCATCGTCCTGGTTGAAGCAACGAACTCTCATAAGGCCGTGAAGCTGACCGGATTTCTCATGTCTGTGTACTAAACCGATCTCGCCGATTCTCAGAGGAAGGTCTCTGTAGGAATGAGGCTCTAATTTGTAAACCAGCATACCGCCAGGGCAGTTCATAGGCTTGATTGCAAAGTCTTCTTCGTCGATAACGGTTGTGTACATGTTGTCACGGTAGTGATCCCAGTGACCGGAAGTTTCCCAAAGCTTTCTGTCCAGCATAATAGGAGTGGAAATTTCTACATAACCATCACGCTGGTGAATGTGACGCCAGTAATCGAGAAGCAGATTTTTTAAGGTCATTCCCTTTGGAAGGAAGAATGGGAATCCAGGGCCTTCATCTAAAAGAGTGAAGAGTCCTAATTCTTTACCTAATTTTCTGTGGTCTCTCTTCTTAGCTTCTTCAATCTTGTAAAGATACTCATCTAACATGTCCTTATTTGGGAAGGATGTTCCGTAAATACGGGTGAGCATTTTATTTTTTTCATTTCCACGCCAGTAAGCGCCGGCTACAGAAGTGAGTTTAAAAGCTTTGATCGCGCTGGTGTAGGTTACGTGAGGGCCTGCACAAAGCTCTAAGTATTCGCCCTGCTGGTAGAAGGAAAGAACTGCATCTTCCGGAAGATCATTGATCAGCTGAACCTTGTAGTCTTCATTCTTTTCTGCCATAACCTTTAAAGCCTCTTCACGTTCCATGGTGAAGTGGGTAAGCTTTAAGTTTTCTTTTGTGATTTTTTTCATTTCTGCTTCGATTTCTGCCAGATTTTCTTCGGTGAAATTGAAGTCGAATTCAAAATCATAATAGAAACCATCATCTATTGCTGGACCGATGGCACACTTGGTTGTAGGGTAAAGTCTTTTAATAGCCTGAGCCATAATATGAGACGTCGTGTGTCTGAAAGCCTCGCGACCTACCTCGTCTTCAAATGAACATTCCTGAACTGTGCCGTCTTGTAATATAACTTTCATTTCTTTCTCCTCGGTAAACTTCTTATTTATTATAGAAAAACTACCGACTAGGATAGCACAAACAAGCATTATTGTCACTATGTAATGTGTTGGAAATGTGTACGGAAAATGAAGAAAAAATGAAGAAAAAGTTATAATTTTTTATGAAGAATGTGATAAAATATCTCTTTAGTCATAATATGGACATATTGTGCCCATATAATACGGAAAATGAATCATCCGAAAGGAAGAACATGAAGGAACGAATCACAGCTAAAGTATGGATATTATTCATTGCGGTAACATGTATTTTCATGTTATTTGGCTGTGGTACCCAGAAACGGGAAGAGGACAACAAAAGCATTTCGGTTGTTACTACCAATTTCCCACTTTATGATTTTTCCATGGCTGTATTCGGAGAAGGCAGCGAAGAGATAAGCTCTGAAGTTTACATGCTTCTTTCACCGGGAATGGAGAGCCATTCCTATGAGCCGACCCCTCAGGACATTATTAAAATCCAGGACTGCGATTTGTTCGTTTACATCGGCGGCGAAAACGACGAATGGGTAGAGGAAATCTTAGATTCCATGGATGAACCGGTCCGGACTTTAAAGCTGATGGATTTTGTAGACCTGATGGAAGAAGATGACATGGGTCATGAGCATGAACACGCCCACGAAGACGAGCACGAGCATGAAGATGAGGAAATCGAGTACGACGAACATATCTGGACCTCTCCGGTAAATGCGAAAAAAATGATGGAAGTGATCCGGGACGAGCTCTGTACTATCTGTGATGAAAAACAGGAAAAAGACGGAAGAAGCGGAGAAGCTAAGGCTTCGGCAACGTTCCGCCAGAATGCAGATGCTTATATTGAAAAGCTAGTCCAGCTGGATAAAGACTTCCAAAGTCTTTTTGAAATCGTTGAAAACAAGACCCTGTTTTTCGGTGACCGTTTTCCGTTTGCTTACTTCACAAAAGAATATGACCTATCTTATGAAGCGGCCTTTCCTGGCTGCTATGAAGGAAGTGAGCCTAGTGCCGCTACCATTACCGGCCTGATCGATGATGCGAAGGAATCTGGCGTAAGTACGATCTACTATATTGAATTTTCGAATCATCAGATTGCGGACGTAATTGCGGATTCTATTGGGGGAGATACCGCCATGATCCATTCCTGTCACAATGTGACCTGGGACGAAATGGACGCAGGTGTAACATATGTTGATTTAATGAATGCTAATCTACGGACTTTTACTGAATCAATGAAATAAACGTAAAAGGGAAAATGATTAATGCTGCAGATTAAAAATATCAAAAAAGAATATAAGACCGGAGACCTGATTCAGAAGGCGTTAGACGATGTCAGCCTGAATCTGAGAGATAACGAGTTTGTTGCGATTCTGGGACCGTCCGGTTCCGGAAAGACAACGCTTTTAAATATTATTGGCGGACTGGACCGTTATGATACCGGTGATTTGATTATTAACGGAACTTCTACCAAAGAGTATAAGGACCGTGATTGGGATACCTACCGGAACCATTCCATTGGTTTCGTTTTCCAGAGTTACAATCTGATTCCGCATCAGACCGTTCTGGCCAATGTTGAACTGGCTTTAACGATTGGCGGCGTTTCTGCAAAAGAGAGAAGACAGAGAGCGGTAGAAGCTTTAGAGGCTGTAGGCTTAGGCCAGCAGATCCATAAAAAACCAAACCAGATGTCCGGCGGACAGATGCAGCGTGTTGCTCTGGCAAGAGCCTTAGTAAACAATCCGGATATTCTCCTGGCGGATGAACCTACTGGAGCTTTGGATACGGAAACCAGTATTCAGGTTATGGACATTCTGAAAAAAGTAGCGGACGACCGTCTGGTTGTCATGGTTACCCATAACCCAGAACTGGCTGAAGAATATGCTTCCCGTATCGTCCGCTTAAAAGACGGAAAAATTACGGATGACACTCAGCCTTATACGGATGAGGACGTTAAAAAAGATCAGGAAGCTGTTGCTCCAAAAGAGACGACCGATAAGAAATCCAAAAAGAAAAAACTTTCCGGCATGTCCTTCCTGACCTCCTTGGCTTTAAGCTTCAACAACCTGAAGACGAAAAAAGGAAGAACGATTTTAACTTCCTTTGCAGGCTCTATTGGTATTATCGGTATTGCTTTGATTCTGTCCATGTCTACTGGTGTAGATGCGTATATCGATAAGATTCAGAAGGATACTATGACCAGCTATCCGATTACCATCAGCTCCACCAGCTTCGACCTGGCCTCCATGTTTGGTGCGCCGACGGCCCAGCCGACGGAAGAAGACGAGGAAGAAGTTCCGGTACAGGTGGAGCGTGACCCGGATAAGGTTTATGCAAACTATGCCGACCTGCATATTAATAACGCAGTAACTACTAGTCTGAAAGAAAACAACTTAACAGACTTTAAGAAATATTTAGACAATCCAGACAGTGAGATTCATCAGTATATTGGAGAAAATGGAATCGTTTATACCTATGATGTGGACTTTAAAGTTTTCACCCATGACGCGAACAATAAGTTAGTCGATACGGATGTCAGCACCAGCACGGAATACGAACAGGAAAGCGGAATCTTCAGTAACATGATGGAAGCACGCTCCCTGATGATGAGCAACATGTCCTCTCTGATGGGCGGATCGGAAACCAATAATGCCGAGAACTTCACAGAAATGATGGGCGGCGTTGATGGAGAAGTAGTCAGTGATGTTGTCAAAGAAAATTATGACCTGGTATACGGCAGCTGGCCGGACGACTATGACGAAGTTGTTCTGGTACTGAACCGGAATAATACATTGTTCTCCGGAACCCTGTATCAGTTAGGATACCTGACGGAGAAACAGTATAAAGACGCCATTGCCAAAATTAAAGACGGCAAAGATGCAGAAGAACTGAAATTTACTTATGAAAGATTATGCCAGCAGACCTTTACTGTAGTTCCGGCGGCGGATTATTACGAGAAAAACCAGAACGGAACGTTCAGCTATATCGGCAACGATGAAGAAAAAATGGAAAAAGCCGTTAAGAACGGAATCAACCTTCGGGTTGTGGGCCTGGTTAAGATGAACGAAGATGCTTCCAACCAGAACATTCCGACTTCTATTGGATATTCTACTTTACTGACCGATAAGGTCATTGAACGCTGTAACGATAGCGAAGTCGTTAAGGCACAGCTGAAAGAACCGGAAATCGATGTTTTAACAGGACAGAAGTTCGAAGATACCGATTTAGACGAAGGTGTAAAAGCAAAGAAAGCGAAAGAATATATGGAAAAACAGGGAACGGAAGACAAAGCGGCCCTGTTCTCCACCGTTATGATGCTGGATTATGAAGGCGGTATGTCTGCCATGATGACCACCCAGATGGATGCTTTAGGCGGACAGTTAAGCTCTGCCATCGGCGGCGCCATTTATTCTGCTTTTGAGCAGGCAATCCAGTCGGCGCTTGATTCTGCCAGAGATGCTTTTGGCACAGCGGTAGAAGAAGTCTGGGGCTCCGGCGAAATAAACTTTGATATTCCGACTCTGCCTGCAGATGAAACGGAACCGACTACCGTTGTAGAAGAGCCTGCTACAGAGGAGCCGTCCACAGAAGAAAGTTCTTCGGAAGAATCTTCGGAAGAGGAGGGGGAGAGTTCTTCAGAAGAGGAATCCTCAGAAGAACCAACGGGCGAAGAACCAACCGAGGGACCGACCGAAGAGACCACAACTCTTCCTAGAATTGACTGGGAGAAATTAATTAAACAGCTGGAAGATATTAATATCGACAGCATCGTATATGACTACAACTTTGGTGACAGCCTGGATATTAATCTGGATTTAGGTTCTGCAGTGGGCAACATTGATTTCTCCATGGACGAGCAGGACATGGCAGATGTGGTTCAGTACTGGCTGGACAACACTGCAACCCAGAAAACTTTAGCTGGATTCTATGACCAGTTCATGGATAGCACCAGCTATGACGACAATATGAAGTCCTTTGGCATGATCAGTTTGGATGCTCCTTCTTCCATCAGCTTATACACAGACAGCTTTGATGGAAAAGATGGAATTTCCTTATCCATTGACAACTACAACAAAGGCAAAGCAGAAGAAGAT
>JAZUGA010000188.1:0-2078 GCA_045640945.1 Lachnospiraceae bacterium
GTCGAAAGCCTCCGACATTGCCGCATACGTCTGCTCAAAGCTCGACGCCGTCCCGGAACTATAGTTCCGGCGAAAATCGCGAGTTGTGTACGGACTCCCTTACTCGTTTCGGCGAAAATCACGAGTCGTGTACGGACTCCCTTACTCGTTCCGGCTAAAATCGCAAGTTGTGTACGGACTCCCTTACTCGTTTCGGCGAAAATCGCAAGTTGTGTACGGACTCCCTTACTCGTTCGGTGAAAATCGCGAGTTGTGTACGGGCCCTCATATTGAGTCTGCACCAAAATGCAAGTTTTGTACAACTTACCCTGGTTTTTTACATGAAAAAAGGAGTTATGTACTCGCTAATGGTACATAACTCCACTTTTTATGCATATTAATTTTTACACAACGTACACAACCCCTGGTTTTGCGCAGTTGGCTCTTTACGCAGTGTACAGAACTTGATTATTTGTGCAAAAAATATTTTTGCGCTCCTAATTTTGCGCATCCTTCGGTGGAATCTCTACGAATCCGGTGACGGTGCGGCCGTTCATCAGCGCGTAAAGCAGGAAACGGCGTGCGTCGAAGAATAAAACTTCGCCGGTCTCTGGGAAGCGGAATAAGAATCGCTTGTCGCCGGTTACTGCGGTTTCTACTGCGAAGGATTCTGGGCCCAGGTCTACTTCTGCTTCGATTGCTGGGGAATACTTCTTTTCGGTTCTGTAAACTTCCGGAATTTCCGGTGTTGGTGACGGCTTCAGATTCAGCTTGCCATCAGCGAACAGCGCGGTCAGCACATGGCCGGATGCACAGCTCATGTCGGTCTGCCAGCCTTCTAAGTCCTCTGGAAGCACGTTCTTGCCAGCGCAGGTGTCCTCTGCGTCCAGCACCTTCAGGCTCAAATCCTCTAACTCTTCTACCAGCAGGATTTTGCCTGCTCTGTCAACGAGGAACAGGTCGTCGTCGCATTTGATGGCCATCTCTTCACCGAAGCAGATTTTTTCGCCGCATGGATATGCAGCCTCTCTGCCGATTAATTCTTCTGTGGTCGGCAGGCCAAAAACAACGCTCTTTTCTTCGTTGGAAATATAATCAAATAAATTCTTACTCATAATATCACCTTTTCTTTGTCACGTTCTAATGGAAAGTCCCACGGTTGCGTCTCGCTCATTCAATGGGAAGTCGTCGCGTCTGTCGCGCTATCGAAGTCCCACGGTTGCGTCAGTCACGTTTTAGCGGATGAACAGGGAGCTCTTTCTGGACATAATCTCGGTTGCATCTACCCAAACGCCGAAAGCGCCCAGGGTGTTGTTGCCGGTTCCGCCTTCGCGGTTGGAGCCGAAGGAGCGTCCTACGTCATGCATTTCATCCAGGTTCATGAGAACCAGAATGCTGTTGCCGTTGCCGATCTTTCTTGCCTTGGTGTCTTCGATAATACCAACCAGATAGATGCGGTCACGGATCTTAATCGGTGTGAAATAATCTTCGTAGGTGTCGCCCGGCTCAACGTAGCTCATCTTGGATGAGGAGCGCATTTCCGGTCTGCCCTTGTAAACACGAGCCAGCCCTCTTGGGCTGAAGGTAATACGATAATAATGCTCGGTTGCGTAAACATGTGCGATGTCGAAGTAACCGTAGTTCCAGCTGATGGACTTGCCCATCAGTTCGGTGGTGTAGCCGTGGCGAGTGTGGGAAATCGTTCCGTCTGCGCGGCGGATTGCGCCGAAGACGTAGCTGATGCTCGGAATTCCAGGGAATTTCGGGTTCGTGCCCACGCGGCCTAAAGCCATGGTTACTAACTCGGTCTGCAGATCCACAACCAGAGTGATGCCGGTTCTTGGCTCCATGGTCGGATCTTCAAAGTTTACATAGTATAATTTGTCTGCAATCTTCAGGCATTCGTAAGGGAAATCCTTCTCTTCGCCTTCTACGCCGAAGCAAAGGGTTTTGCGGTCCTTGAAGTTGGCAATGCGGTCATAACCGTCGTCGAATTCCATGAAGAACTGCTTTCCAGCCAGTTCGAAGCACAGAGGAGGACGAAAAACGGATAACATTCCAGTTTGTTGATTTGGTTTCATAAAACAACCTCCAATACT
>JAZUGA010000189.1:0-15587 GCA_045640945.1 Lachnospiraceae bacterium
TGCAACTGCAGAATATTTCAGTACACCTTCCTCTTCCAGAATATCCGTATTCGTCGCATCTCCACAGATAACGTTCGCCAATGGAAGAGCTGTGCTAAGGTTTTTGCAGATTTCTTTGTCTTTATCGATAATCGTTACCGGCATAGCGTTTTCTACCGCCATGCGGCCTAAATAATAACCTAAACGTCCTCCACCGATAATTACCAGATTCTTGGAACGTCCGGTTTCATTGCCTAATTTTTTAAAGAATTTTTCCGCGTCCTGCTGAGTCGCAACAAAGGACAAGGTATCTCCTGCTTTGATTTCCGTTTCGCCGTTTGGAATAAATACTTCTCCGCCTCTCTTTACCGCACAGATAAAAGCTTTTGTTTTCGTAGCAGAATATAAATCTTTAATCTTAACGTCGCATATCGGCATGCCATCGGTAATTTCACAGGTCAGAATTTCATTCCGGCTTTTGGCAAAGGTTTCTACCTGAATCGCAGACCGGAAACGCAGGGAATTGAACATTTCTCTAGCAGCTTCCATTTCCGGATTTACGACCATAGAAAGGCCTAAGTCTTCGTTAATTACGTTGATTGTTTCCCGGTAAATCGGATTTCGCACACGAGCGATGGTATGTTTTACACCTAATTTATTCGCTACCAGACAAACCATCAGATTTGCTTCATCGTTGTCCGTTATGGCCAGCATCAGGTCACTGTTTTCTACGCCCGCATCTTTCAAAACAGCAACAGATCTTGCATCTCCCACATAGCACATAACGTCCTGGGAGTTGCTGATATAACTTAACCGTTCTTCATCCACGTCAATGACGGTGATGTCGTGGTTTTCTTTACATAGTTGTTCGGCCAGAGTCGCTCCGACCTTGCCGCATCCGGCAATGGCTATCTTCATGACAAGCCTCCTTTATTTTATGGTTCTATTTTACCACATTTTGCCTAGGGATGTGTGAAGATTCTTTGTCTGCTAATGCACTTTCCTCGTCGCTAATGCAAAAAGGACATCCTTTCGGATGTCCTAAGAGCGATAGACGGGGCTCGAACCCGCGGTCTCGACCTTGGCAAGGTCGCGCGTTACCAACTACGCCACTATCGCAAAGTCTTGTACGTCTCGCGACGCAATAAGTAATATAAACGAAGATGACTCTTTTGTCAATTACTTTTTTAACTTATCTTTTTGTTTTTTCTTTTGTTCGTTCCCCTGCTTCCATCTTTCGTTATTTTACGCGATTGTTTTTTCTTTCACCCCATATTTTTCTATATTTTCCGCTGCATTTATGCCACCCATCGGATGATCTGCTCACAGACGAATACGGCTGCGCAGGCGCTTAAGGCAACTACAACCAGACTCTTTTCCCAGTAAGCCATAATAACCGCCACAACAAATCCGGCGATAGCGGAAATCAAAAACTCGGTGGAGCTTAATATTGCCGGGAAAGTCATTGCTGCCAGACATGCATAAGGAACATAATACAGGAACGACTTAATGAAATTATTTTTTATTTCTTTCGTTGCCAGAGCCAGCGGAAGCATACGGATCAGGTAGGTAACGCCGGCCATAACAAGAACGTACAGATAGATACTCATCCTACCGCCTCCTCTTCTTCCTTAATCGGCCTCAGCCATGCGGCTAAAGCGGCAACAACAACGGTTACGATAATAATGGAAAAGCCGGAAGAAACTTTATTCAGGCCCGGAATATATTTAAACGCGGTACTTAAGGCCATGGCTAAAATAATAACCCACACCAAAGTTTTATCCTTCTTTGCCGGTGGAATAATAATCGCCAGAAACATGCCATAAATAGCAACGCTTAACACACTGATCAAAAAGCCCGGGAGAATAGAGCCTGCTATTCCGCCAGCCAAAGTACCTAAAGTCCATCCGGGAATAGCCACTGCCATAGCGCCATAGTGGAAAAATGGAGAAGCCTTTCCAGGGCTTGCTGCACTGACACCGAAAATCTCATCGGTCATTCCGAAAGATATGAAGAACCGATGGAAAAAGGCGAATCGTTTATCCAGCTTTTGGGAAATCGTTAAGCTCATAAGCATATATCTTAGGTTAATGATCATCTGAGTAAGAGCCATTTCCCATAAGGTGCCACTGGCAAAAATAATATCCAGTCCGGCGAACTGACCGGCGCTGGTCAGGTTGGTCAGGGAAATCAGAACGGACTGCCAGATGGTAAGGCCTCCCTTAATTGCCATCATACCAAAAGTAAAGGATACAGCGAAGTATCCCAGTCCAATCGGTATGCCGGCTTTCAGGCCTTTTTTGAAGCTCTCAGAATTCATGTTTTTGATTATACTGTATAGAAAATTAGTTTACCACCACTTTATTTTGGCTAATTTTTTTATTTAAGAATTGTATTCATTATGATATACTGTTGAAGTGGTTTTTTCGGTGTTTCCAGACTGGATTTCTTAAGAAAAGTCCAGCCTTTTCTCCCCGAAGAAATGACTCATAAAACATAAGGAGATGTTAAAAATGCAGAGAAGAGTTGGAACTATTTCAAGAGGTCTGCGTGCACCTATCGTAAAAGAAGGCGACGACTTAAGAAAAATCGTTGTTGATACTGTTTTAGATTGTGTCAATGCAGGCGAATTTGAGATCGGTAAAAAAGACGTATTAGCAATTACTGAATCTATCTTGGCTCGTTCCGAAAAGAACTATGCTACTACAGAACAGCTGGCAACCGACGTTCGCAATAAATTAGGTGGCGGCACTGTTGGCGTAGTCTTCCCTATCCTCTCCAGAAACAGATTCCCAATCTGCTTAAGAGGAATCGCAAAGGGCTGCAAGAAGGTCGTTTTGATGCTTAGCTATCCAAGCGACGAGGTCGGCAATCACCTTCTCGATATTGACTTACTGGATCAGAAAGGTATTAATCCATATACCGATGTTCTGACACAGGCTGAGTTTGAGGGAATGTTCGGCAAGTCCAAGCATACATTTACCGATGTTGACTATGTAAACTATTACAAGGACTTAATCGAAGAAGAAGGCGCAGAAGCTGAAATCATCTTCGCAAACAATCCTCGCAAAATCGTGGATTATACAGATCATGTCATCTGTGCAGATATCCACACACGTAAGAGAACCAAACGACAGATTTTAGAGGCTGGCGGAAAAGTTGTTCTTGGTATGGATGAACTTTTAAATGCCCCTGTTGACGGCTCCGGATACAACCCGGACTATGGTATTTTAGGTTCCAATAAGGCTACCGAAGAAACCATTAAGCTGTTCCCTATTAACTGTCAGGAATTCGCAGAAGGCGTTCAGGCAGACATCAAAGCTGCTACCGGCAAAACTATTGAAGTTATGGTTTATGGCGATGGTGCTTTCAAGGATCCTGTTGGAAAGATCTGGGAGCTGGCTGACCCTGTAGTATCCCCTGGCTTCACTTCCGGCCTGATGGGAACTCCGAACGAATTGAAGCTGAAATATTTAGCTGACAACCAGTTTGCAGACTTAAGAGGCGATGAGCTGAAAGAAGCTATGGTAAACGCTATTAAGGAAAAAGATGCAGACCTTAAAGGTACTATGGCTACCGAAGGAACGACTCCTCGTCAGTTAACCGACCTGTTAGGATCTTTAGCAGACCTTACCAGCGGCTCCGGTGATAAGGGAACTCCTTTCATCTACATTCAGGGATATTTCGACAACTATACAGACGACTGATTCAATACGGACTAGAATTAAAGGCGGCAGAAATCTGCCGCCTTTTTTGTTGCACTTCTAATCAAAAACCCAGAATTTTTTTCTATTTTGAACGATATCATTTTTTCAAAATTTCATCCAATTCCGTATACAAACCAGATAAACAAATATCCAATCATAACTGCTGTCAATGTGAATGGAATGCCGATTTTTGCAAAATCCTTCAGGCTTACTTTATATCCTTCCTTTTGCAGAATTCCGGTGGCTGCAATATTGGCAGAAGCTCCTACCGGAGTCAGATTTCCGCCTAAGGTTGCTCCCGAAAGAAGTCCGAAATACAGAAGATACGGCTGTATTCCCAAACCTAAGGCAATACTCTGCACAACCGGCAGCATGGTAGCCACATACGGAATATTGTCAATAAATGCGGAAAGAAGAACTGACATCCATACAATCACGGTATAAAGCAGGAACAGGTTTCCATTTCCTAATCCGCCGATAAAATTCGCCAGATCATTGATGACGCCAATATTCGAAAGCCCGGAAATAACTACGAACATACCTGCCAGCAGAGCCAGCGTCTGAACGTCCACACTTTTGACCGGCAAAATCAGACTCTTGAGCTTTTTATTTTGAATCAGATCGATAACCATGCAGATTATCGCAATGGTGCAGCAGATAATACCGTTGGTAATGTCCGGTTTATTCGGCAGGAAGGATGCTGCAATCAAAAATACAACTATTCCGATCAAGGCGAAGGATGGGAACAGACTATCTGCTTTTGTATGGGCATCTGTTGTAACGGAAGCTTTTTCTTTCCGGAACAAAATCATCATTATCAGAACCGTTCCGAAAGCGCCCAGCTCTACCGCCCAGAAAATTCCCGGCTTTCCATCAAGGAAAAAGAAACTTAAAAAGTCCATCTTGGCATAGGCTCCCAGCATAATGGAAGTCGTATCACCAACTAACGTAGCCGCACCCTGCAAATTTGAGGAAACGGCAATCGATAAAATCATTCCTGTTGGATTGATATCCAGTTTTTTACAAATAGCCAGACCTACCGGAGCAATCATAATAACGGTTGCAACATTGTCAATAAAAGCAGACACAATGCCTGCAAATAAGGACATCAGGATAATAACCATTTTTACATTTTTCGAATGGCGAAGCAAAGACTCTGCTATGACATTTGGCATTTTCGATTCAATGAAATAATAAACAACCACCATGGTACCGGCAATCATCATTAAAACATTATAATCGATGGAACCGAGAATCTGGCCCACTGGTACGATTCCGCAGACGCAGAAAATCACGGCAACAGCCAGAGCTGCATAAGTACGGAAATTTGATTTGGCAATCATCACGACATACATTGCAGCAAATAATACGATTGCGAAAATTTTCATAAAGTAAGTTCTCCTGTTAGATTATTTTAGTTTCCATACATAAGAAAAGACTTTTACCGCGCTAAAAACGCAGTAAAAGTCTTGCTGTTCTTTTGGAATTCTGACCCGGGACTTTTGGTCCGTACTGACGAATCAGACAACAGAGAATATCTCTGCCAGCTACTCCCTTTTCACTTATTGTTTGTTTACATTATCTCCCGGCACTTGTCAAGCAGACTTTTTGTGAACAAATTATTTCACTGTATAAACCTTAATGGTATCAGTATTTCCAGCTTCGCCACCGATGGTTCCGCCCGTAAGGACTACTTTATCTCCCGGCTGGAGATTTAAAATTCTTACGGCTGCTTTCAGGCCTTCTTCAAACATAATGTCCTGGGACTCATACTTCTCATTCAGTACCGGCGTTACGCCCCAGCTCATGTTCAGTCTTCTCCAGGCCTTTACATCCGTTGTCGTTCCGATAATATGGGCCGGACAGCGGAAGCGGCTGACAAGACGGGCGGTCAGGCCAGAAATGGAATTAACTACAATAGCCTTCGCTCCAACATCGACTGCCATGGAGCAGGTAGCATGGGAAATTGCATCCAGATTGCTGTTGATCTTATATTCGGTATTCTCGAACCATTTCTCATAATCGATATGCTCTTCCGTATATTCTACGATGGAAGCCATGGTCTTAACCGCTTCTACCGGATGAGCTCCGCTGGCAGTTTCGCCCGAGAGCATTACCAGAGAAGTTCCCTCATAAACTGCGTTGGCAACGTCGGAAGCCTCCGCTCTGGTCGGACGTGGATTGGTGATCATGGACTCCAGCATTTCAGTAGCCGTTACAACACGTTTGCCCATAATTCTGCAGCGGGTAGTCATATCTTTCTGCAGAACCGGTACTTCCCTCAGCGGAATTTCTACGCCCAAGTCGCCTCTGGCAACCATGATTCCGTTTACTACTTCACAGATTTCGTCAATATTTTTTACTCCATCCGGATTTTCAATCTTTGCGATAATACCGATGCCAGTGCCACCATTTTCATTCAGGAAATTACGCACATCCAAAGCATTCTGTTTGCTGGACATAAAGGAAGCAGCAATGAAATCCACATCATTCTCAATACCAAATAAAATGTCCGACTTGTCCTGCGCGCTTAAGTATTCGTGGCTCATCAGTTTTCCAGGGAAGTTCATGCTCTTGCGGTCCGAAAGAACGCCGCCCTGTTTTACCAGACAGATAATATCGTTGCCGGAAATTTCCTCAACGCAAAGCTCTACCAAGCCGTCATTTACCAGAATCTGCTGACCCGGTTCCAGCTCCTGAGGAAGCTTTTCGTAATTAACGCTGACTTTATTTGCATCGCCGGGAACATCATCGGAAGTCAGAATAAACTTATCTCCCGTTTTTATCTCAACCGTTCCTTCTGCAAAAGTTTTCAGACGGTATTCCGGTCCTTTGGTATCCAGCATAATCGGAAGAGGAACTCCCAGCTCTACTCTGACTTTCTTTAACCGTTTTATTGTCTCTAAATGGCTCTCATGGGTTCCATGAGAGAAATTCAATCTGGCCGTATCCATACCAGCCAGGCATAATTCTCTTAATACTTCTTCGCTATCGGAAGCAGGTCCGATGGTGCAGATAATTTTCGTTCTTCTCATAATCTTCTCCTGTAAAATAGGTGCAGGTGTCTTTACCTGAATATTTTACCTTTTTTATGAACGTTCGTCTATATATTATGAGGCGAAAAACGTCGCCGTATCCATTTGCTGATATCCACCGAAACTATCCGGACAGGAAAAAATTTCCTCTGCCAGTTTCTTATTCAGGAACATTTCCGTGATTTCATTCATTTTTTCCGTCATGTCAATGTCACTGAACTTTTCCGGATAAACGGTTTTTGCCAGAAACCAGGTGTTGGCCAGGGAAATTTCATAATTGGTATAGTAAGCGTTGTAGGCCATCTGCAGATATACTTTTCCCTCTTTCCAGGCCTTAACGGTATCAAACATTTTGGAATCTTCCTGAAATAATGGCTTTATATTCTTTACTGCTGCCGCATCCAGAATCATGAAATCCATGTCCTCGCCCAAGGACAGGAATTTTTCTTCTTCAATCGGTGAAACGCCCGGAGTATTCAGGCCGGTAACTACATTTTTTATATTTGCTATGTCAAAAGAAGCATAATGTTCCGCCGTCGTTAAATGATCTGTCGTTCCCCAGTTTCCCAGGCCGCAGATGTAAACGGAAGGCTTCTCCTCTTCTGGAATATCCGCTGTCCGGTTTTCAATTTCCGCTTTTTCCTGTTCTACAAAAGCAATCAGCTCTTCTGCCCGGTTTTCCCGTCCCAGAAGAGTTCCCAAAAGCTTCATGGAATCCGCAAAGGCTGGATCAAAAACGCCGTCGGGACCGGCTTTTAAAGTCACCACCGGGATTCCCAGCTGCTCCTGCAAAGCATCCGCTTTTTCCACGTCCTCATATTCGGAAATTACCAGGTCCGGATTACAGGAAAGAATCTTTTCTGCCTCCGCTGTCTGGGCATTGGGTCCGCCTGCGCCACAAGAAGGCAGTTCCTGAAATTCTTCCCCATACGCCAGCACATAAGGTCTTGCCACAGAATCAAACATTTTCGGCCGATTGGAAAGGGATTCGTTATCAATATCCTCTACTCCGCAAAGGAGACGGACATCGCCCACATAGGTATACATTCTCAGAGCCCCAGCGCCGATACAGACGATTCTTTGATAGGAACCAGGAGTAACTGTCACAGAACGGCCAATCAGGTCTGTAAGGACCATAGAAGAGCCCATATCGTTTTCTGTTCCATCGGTAGTTCCGGATGTATAAGTTTCTTTGGAAGGTTCCGGTTCTTTCGCTCCGCCACAGGCGCAAAGACCCATAATCAGGCCTGTCACAACCAGCATCCGTATTCCCTTCTTTATTCTTTTTGTTAAATTAATATTCTTCATTCCCCGTCATTCCTATTATGAGTGTTTCTATTCGCTTTATTCTGCAATAATAATTTTCTTTCCGTCAACTTCTGCCAGTCGCACGTCTACATCAAAAATATCTTTTATGATTTCCGGCGTGAAGACTTCTTCCCCACCCGTGTATTTTATTTTTCCCTCTTTCATCAGGTAAAATCTCCCGCCCATGTTCATGGCCTGATTCAGGTCATGCAAGGAGCTTAAAATGCTGATTCCCTTGACTTTTGAAAGCTGCTTTGCCTCTTTAATGATCAGCTGCTCATTTGCCATATCCAGGTTTCCTGTCGGCTCATCTAAGACTAAAAGCTCCGGCTTCTGTGCAAGGGCTCTGGCAATAGCGATTTTCTGTTTTTCACCTCCGGAAAGTTCCTCCGCATTTCGGGTCGCATATTCTTCCAGGTCCATTTCCTTTAAGATTTCATCCACAATATCCATGTCTTCGCTGCCGGCTCTGGTTCCAAAGGATGCCACTCTTCCCATAAGCACTGCATCAAATACGCTCAACTGGCCAAAATGGATATGCTGTGGCACATAAGCGATTTTCTCTGCACGCTTCTGCGACGTCATCTGGCCTAAATCCTCTCCGTTATAAAACATTTTTCCGGATAATGGCTTATGGATTCCCAGCAGGTTGGAAAACAAGGTGGTTTTGCCAGAACCGTTCCTTCCCAGAACGATTCCGATTTCACCATCCGGTAATTCCAGATTGACGCCATCTAATACTTTTCTGCCATTTTTCTTATATTGGAAAGTCAGATTCTCTATCTTCAGCATGCGCTTCCCTCCTTCTTTGAAAAGATAATGGCTACAAAGAAAGGAGCGCCGATTAAGGACGTAATGGCTCCCACCGGAAGGGCGGATCCACTTCCAATACTTCGGGACAACGTATCTGCTGCCAAAAGAAGCAGGCTGCCCAGAAGGGCTGTAGCCGGTAATGTGAAGGAGTGCTGCTGGCCTAAAATCCGTTTTGCAATGTGTGGACAGATAATACCTACAAATCCTATAACTCCCAGGAAAGAAACGCATACAGCGGTGATTACGGACGCCAGGAGCAAGGATACAAAGCGTAACCGCTCTACGTTTACGCCGACGCTTTTCGCCGCAGCATCCCCTGCTAAAAGAGCGTTATATTTCCAGGACATGAGCTGGAAGAAGCCAATGCCGATTACAACCACGATCAGCATAATCAGGTCCGTTTTATAGGTAGCTCTTCCTAAATCGCCGAAATTCCATATTACAGCGGCAGAAAGGCCTACATCCGTCGCATAAAACTGCAGAACGGTGGTTGCTGCGGTCCAAATGGCTCCGATAGCAATTCCTGCTAAAACAACAACGCCTGGTGTAAAGGTCCGGACTTTGCATAAACCTAAAATCAGCAGGATGGAAATCAGAGAGAAAACGAACGCCATCAAAGAAGTGGCAAAAGGATTGGCTCCTGTTGCCATGTTCTGTGGGTTATTTCCTGTTGTTAAAAATCCGCCGGAAAATACAATAATGGAAAGATTGGCTCCGAAAACCGCCGCGTTTGAAACGCCTAAAGTTGACGGAGAAGCCATAGAGTTATTTAAATTGGTCTGCATGATCAGGCCAGAAGAAGAAAGGCCAGCTCCTGCAATAATCGCTGCCAGCACTCTTGGAATACGGATATTCTGAATAATCCGGACTGCGGCATCGGTCCCTTTGCCAAATAAAGCCAGAAAAGACTCTTTCAGGTTCATATTCGAAGATCCCACAAAAATACAGACAATCGCCATGAGAAATACCGCTGCTCCAATGGCCGCGATAATCCATCTTTTTCTTACATTTTTCTGCCGGATTGTTGTGTTACCCATAGTTCTCCTGTTTTCTGGCTATTTAAACTATTTTTACTGTTTGATTCTATATCTATCTTAGGGGATTTTTAAGCCCCTTAGGGGGATAGATTTTTGCACTTTTTCAAGAACAGAAATCTCTTTTATGGTAAAATATAAAAAAGCAAACGACCGAAAAGGAAGGACGATTCAATGAAGGCAGATAAACTGTATCTTGGCAATGTCATAACGATGGACGATTACAAGCAGCGTGCAAAGGCCGTTGCAGTAAAAGACGGTCTTATTCAATACGTGGGCAGTGAAGAAATTGCCCGCAGTCTTTGTAATGAAAATACGGAAATCATTGATTTTGGAAACAGCACCATATATCCGGGCTTTTTAGAGGCTCATTGTCATCCTTTGGGAGCCGGCTATTTCCTGGACAGCGAAGCTATTGCTGACCTGAAGGATTTAACTCACCTGAAGGAATATACGGAGCGGCTTGCTGATTTTATTCAGGCCCATCCCGGAAAAAGCATCTATAGTGGTCAGGGCTTTGTGGAAAGAGATGAGAAACCGACGGCTGCTCTGCTCGATGCGGTCTGCTCCGACGTTCCGGTGATTATTAATACGGTGGATGGTCATTCCATGTGGATGAACTCTAAGGCTATGGAAGTTTTTGGCATTGACCGAAAGTCTGTAGAAAAATATGGGGAAGACCTGGTACGCGTAGATGAAAAAGGAAATCCTACGGGCTACATTTCCGAAACGCCTGCTTTTGCAGTGCGGAACATGGGTCTTTTGGACCCAAAAGACGAAAAACGTTTTCTTTTGAACAGCCAGGACTTCTTTTTCAGCAAAGGCTATACGGCGGTGTACGATGCTGGCCTGGAAATGCTGGAGAAAAACGGTGTTCTTCCTTACCAACAGGTTTTGGAAGAAGGCAGCCTGAAGCTCCGCACCTATGCTGGCAGCCTTATCGATGAATTTTGTGAAGATATTCCGGGAGCCGTTGAAAAAATCGCAGAAATGCAGAAACAATACAACTGCGAATACTTTAAAATTATCGGCGTCAAGACCTTCTCGGACGGTGTCGTGGAGGCCCATACCGCTTACTTATTAGATGACTACAGTGATCAGCCGGGCTATAAAGGCGCAGCCCGTATGACTGACCATGAAAAGTTAGTGGAACTTTTTACTGCCGCTTCCGAGGCCGGCATGAGCGTTCATGTCCACACCATCGGCGATGCAGCCATCCACTGTAATCTGGACGCTATTGAAGAAGCCGTTCAAAAAACGGGAAAGATGGATCAGCGGTTCGCCCTGGCTCATTTGCAGATTGTAAAAGAAGAAGATTTTAAACGCTTTGGTGACTTGAATGTTGCAGCGGTTGTCGCTTCTTTATGGGCGCCAAAGAATCCTTCTTATTTCCAACAGGAAATCGACTATGTAGGAAAGGACCGGGCGGAACGTTCTTATCCGGTGAAGTCCTTCTTTGATGCGGGCGCTGTAACCGCTTTCCATACGGACTATCCCGTTTCCCAGAATGTCAGCATTCCAAATGCCGTTATCACCGCAGTTCTGCGCCGAAAGGCCGATGGGACGGAAGAAAATGTGCGGGAAGCGGACGAATTCATCACCCGTTATCAGGCCCTTTGCGCCATGACGAAAAACGTTGCCTATATGTGGCATGAAGAAAACCGCATGGGCTCCTTGGAAACGGGCAAGCTGGCCAACATGACCGTTTTTGATAAAGACTTTCTTGCCGATGCGTTGGAAGATGTTGCCGAAGCAAAGCTTGTCTGTACCATCGTCGACGGCGAGATTGTATATGAAGGCGGGCTTTCCCCAGTATAGTTCTTCTATCATGCCCAGGTTTTCCTGAATCACGCCGGATATAGCCTGCAAATCCAAAATGAGGGTTATTTTTTAGCAATTTCACACGAAGTTGTATGGTTTTTCCTTCGTTTTTTTCCCTTGAAGAGCCCTTTTACCCTCATTCACCCCATAAAGGAATGCCCTTAATGACGCATTTGTAGGGGATAAACCCATACAGATGAAAGAAATCGCTTCCAAATGTATGGTGATTTGCCTCCGACGGATAGTAAAATTCCAGATATATGCCGTTTTATGGCATTTACGAACAGCCTGCGGTCGTCATGTGCATTCGTGCAAGCACGATGCACTTTCCTCGTCGCTTATGCAAAAAGACCTCGGAACCGAAGTTTCGAGGCCTTGATTTTTGAAATTTCCTTTGAAAGGATACGACTAACGTTTTGAGAACTGAGGAGCTCTTCTTGCGCCTTTGAGACCGTATTTCTTTCTTTCTTTCATTCTTGGATCTCTTGTTAAGAATCCTTCTTTCTTCAGAAGAGGTCTGAAGTCAGCGTCTGCCTGAAGGAGGGCTCTTGCGATACCATGACGGATAGCGCCTGCCTGGCCTGTAAATCCACCACCATGAACAGTTACAGTAACATCATATTTGTCTGCTCCGTTAACTGTCTCAAGAGGCTGACGAACGATAACTTTAAGAGTTTCTAATCCAAAGTATTCGTCAATGGATCTCTTGTTAATTGTAATGTTTCCTTTACCTGGCTCAACATATACTCTAGCGATGCTTTTTTTACGTCTGCCGGTTCCATAAAATTTATTAGCCAATGTTATTTCCTCCTTTCAATTAAAGTTCTAATGCTTCTGGCTTCTGAGCCTGATGTGGATGTTCTGCTCCTGCGTAAACGAATAACTTCTTAATCATCTTACGTCCAAGAGGTCCCTTTGGAAGCATTCCTTTAACTGCCAGTTCAATAACCTTTTCCGGTTTCTTAGCGATCATTGTCTTCAGATCTGTTTCTTTCATTCCGCCTACATAGTCTGAATGATTGTAATAAATCTTCTGCTCAAGTTTCTTGCCGGTAACAACGATTTTTTCTGCGTTAACTACGATTACATAGTCGCCTGTGTCTTCATGAGGTGTAAAGATAGGTTTGTTCTTACCTCTTAAGATCTTAGCGATTTCTGCTGAAAGACGGCCTAAGTTTTTGCCAGATGCATCAACTACGAACCATTTTCTTTCAATAGCATCTGGATTAGCCATAAAAGTTTTCATAGAATTTTTTCCTCCTAAATGTTTTTTATTCGTCCCCAGTTTTCTTTTCTTTAAAGCCGCAATGTCCGGGCGGCATTTTTACCAGAAAAGTTCGCTGAATCCGAATAGCTATATACATTTTACTTTCGGTGTATTCTTGCAGCTTCGGGGCTGGTGAACCTGCATAAATTCCCACCGTCACGGTTAAATATTTTATCCCCTGCAATTCCCTATGTCAATATGGTCTTTTAACTTTTTTGCAAAAGAAAAACAGGAAAAATGCGGGTAACAGGACTTGAACCTGCACGGTCTCCCACTAGTACCTAAATCTAGCGCGTCTGCCAATTCCGCCATACCCGCAAAGTATATAGCAAGCTGCCGGAAAGCTCCGGCAGCTTAAATTTGTTAGTTTGCTGCAGCCTCTGTTGGAACTTCAGAAAGTTCATCAACTAATACTACATTTGGTTCTAAAGCTTCCAGTGCTAAATTGTATTTGTATTCCAGGTTTTCAAAAAGGTAAAGCCATTCTTCCCCAGACTGCTCCTTGAATTCCGCTAAATCATAATACTGATTGTATCCGCTGCGGCCCATGTATTCCACGATGCACTGATCCAGACCTTCCTCTGTAGGTTTCAATTTCTTGTCTTTGATGATCTGATCAAGAATCATGACAAGGTCCATATAGTAATGAGCTTCTTCTCTAGTATATTCTTCCGCGGAAGCATATCCCATTACCTGTGCATAAATTTCTGCATCTACGCCATACATTGCTGCGTAATACTCTATGGACTTCTTGGAATAAGCCATCAGGTCTGCTTCTTTTTCTTCGTCATAAGATACGATGGTAGCTTTTCTCTGAATATCCACCATCATGGCATCACGAAGATAGAAATGATAAATATAGTCTGCTGCATAATCTCTCAGTTCCTGAACGGTATACAGCTGCTTTGGAAGCGCGTCGAAAGAATACTGCTGTACAAACTCATCCGTCAGTTCCGGTGTAACTGTAACAACCTTAGAATGAATAGTTACTTTAAAGTTAACTGCCTTGCCGGCCATTTCGGTATTGTCATAATTTTCCGGGAAAGTAAGGGCTAAGTTTACCGTAGAACCGATTTCTTTTCCTACCAGACCGGATTCAAAGCCATCAATAAACTGGCCGGAACCAATGGTCAGATGCTGATCCTGAGCAGTGCCGCCTGCAAAAGCCACGCCGGTATCTGCAAAAGTACCTTCATAATCAATATGTAAGGTGTCGCCTACGGCAACAACGCCTTCGGTCTGTTCTTCGGTAGTCTGACGGGAAGATAAGAGCTGCTGGATATAACTGTCAACCGTTTCTTCTGTTACATCAACATCAGAACGAAGTACTTCGATCTGGGAATAATCTCCTAATTTGACTTTGGAGCCGGATTTGTTTCCATTGCCGAACCAACCCATCTTAATTCCTACGAAAGCAAGACATGCCAGAATTATAACCACTACAACTGCGCCAACGATAATTACGGTTTTCGCAGATTTTCCCATTTTCTTCTTTGGAGCTTCCGGTTTTGTTTCTGCTGCCTGTACAAGAGATTCTTCTACCTTCTCTTCCACTTCCGCTGCTTCTTCTTTGACAGTTTCTGCTAATTCTTCGACAGGCTCTTCGACTGTCTCAGCTGCTTCTTCTACTGCTGTTTCTACGGTTTCTACGGTCTCTTCAGCTACAGCTTCTGCTGTCTCGGCTGCTTCTTCCACTACGGTTTCGACTGTCTCTACAGCCTCTTCCACTACTTCTTCCATTTCTTTCTTAATCTCGTCCATTCTTAACCTCTCATCTATTTAATTGGTTTCCCATCTTTTACAAGTCCGTGCGAAATTCTATCACACTAAGTCTTTTTATTAAAGTGAAAAATCTGTGTGTTACTCCGTGCGCAGAGCAATAACCGGATCTTTCTTTGCAGCCTTTCTTGATGGAATCAGACCGCCGATAATCGTTATGACAATGCTGATGATAATCAGAATGATTCCATTCGTAATCGGCAGCTGGGCGCTCAGATTTTCATTATCCATCAGTCCGTGAATAATCGAATTTATCGGTATCAGGGCCAATAGGGATATACCTACACCGATAATACCCGATAGACATCCAATGATGAACGTCTCCGCGTTGAATACCTGAGAAATGTTGGCCTTGGAAGCGCCTAAGGCTCTCAGTACACCGATTTCCTTGGTTCTTTCCAGTACGGAAATATTGGTGATTACACCGATCATAATGCAGGACACGAACAGGGAAACTGCTACGAATCCGATCAATACGTAGGAAATTGCATCGATGATTGTGGTAACGGATGTGGTCAAAAGCGCTACGTAATCGGTGTAAACGATTTTATCTTCTTCTGCTTTGCCTTTGTTGTAGTTGTCAATGGATAAGGAAATTCCATCTTTTCCATCAAAGCTGTCTGTGTATAAGCTGATGGAAGAAGGTGCATCCAAACTGATCATGCCAAAGGACTTCATATTGTCATCATAGCTGGTGCTATCCATGAACTGGTCATAGAATCCAGCTAAAGTTTTCTGGGTTGCGGTGTTGTCCAGCCAGTACTGAACCACATCTGCCATGTCCTGCTCGTCCATGGAAAAATCAATGTTGCCCACTGCAGAACCTAAATCCAGATTAATATCC
>JAZUGA010000190.1:0-1667 GCA_045640945.1 Lachnospiraceae bacterium
AGGATTCCGTAACGGACACTTTGGAGTACGTTAAGAATTCACCATATATTCAAAATATTGCAGTAAACTTCCATACACCGTATCCGGGAACGGAACATATGATGTTGGAAGAAAAAGATAAATGCGAAGTAATCGATAAAGTCATTGCTTTGAAAAAGAAACATTATCCGATTCAGAACAGTGTCAGCGGATTAAAAATGATGAAACAGAAAGGCTTTAAGAAAAACTGTTGGGTCAGCAACTTTATCATTACGGACGGAACCCGGTTTAAAACCTGTCCGGGCGAAACTTTGGGAATCTGTGATGATTGCGGATTCTGTATGGCAGGAGAGATGTACTGTGTCATGCATTTGAAGCCAGATACCATTCTCTCCGGATTAAAACTTAGATTATGATGTTGATAGACGTATTACATATCGTTTCAGGACCGGTCATTGGTGCGGTCATTGGAGCGTTTACGAATTTCATAGCGATTAAAATGCTGTTCCGGCCTTTAAAAGAAGTAAAGGTCGGTAGGTTTACGTTACCTTTTACACCTGGCGTTATTCCCAAGCATCAGGAAGAATTAGCAGGAGCTCTTTCCAACACGGTGTATCAGAATTTCTTTACCAACAGCGATATTGAAGGAATTTTTATGTCGGACGAAATGGCGGATACTTTTTCTGACGGCATCTGCAACCTGTTAAGTAATGTAAATCTTGATAAAATCGCTTCCACCTTGAGTGAAGAGTCGAAGCTGAAAATAAAAGAGGGCGTATATAACAAAATCCATTGGGCCATTGTCAGCGCAGATATTTCTGGTATTGTTGCAGGACAGGCAGAAACGATCATAAAGAATAGGACACAGAATGGGTTAATCGCTGGACGACTTTTAAACGACAGTCGTATTTCCTTGATTTCCGGTATTATCGGAAATGAAGTAGCAAAATATATCCGGGACCACGACCTGGAGATTATTGCTCCCGTGTTAGAGCAGCAGGCAGAGGAATTGAAAAAAGTCGATGCCGGAGAACTGGCAGAAACCATCGGCATCGATAAAGAGGTAGTTCGTAAAGTCATTAAAGGCGGATATTTGGATTTCATGAGTCACGCTAAAACCACCATCGCAGAAACTTTCCATATCAAGGAATTTATCTATAATAAAATTATGGAGCTGAACCCAGCGGATATTGAACGGCTGGTAAATGAAGCCATCAAAAAAGAAATGAACTATCTGGTATATTTAGGCGGTCTTTTAGGCCTGATTATCGGTATCGTTAACATTTTTATATAGAAGTTCTATTTTTCTTTCCAACAAAACTATACTTTTTGTATAGTTTTCTTCTTTTATTCCACTATATCTAGTGATAAAATTTTAAAGTTATGAAAAGAAAGAATATGAATTTAGTAGAAGGAAACATTTGGAAGCAATTAATTTTATTCGCGCTTCCGCTGGCTGCTACGAGTATGTTACAGCAGCTTTTTAACTCAGCCGATTTATTGGTAGTAGGACAATTCGCAAATTCAAACGCTTTGGCAGCTGTAGGAGCCAACGGTGCGATTATCCACTTGCTGATCAACTTATTTGTTGGTTTAAGTGGAGGAACTAACGTTTTAGTATCAACTTTTATCGGTCAAAAAAATAATGAAGGAATTGCAAAAACCATCCACACATCCATTACTTTTGC
>JAZUGA010000191.1:0-1720 GCA_045640945.1 Lachnospiraceae bacterium
GGAAAAAATCCGTCTGGAGAAAGAAAAACAGGCTGCAGAGCAGCAGGCGAAAGCAAAAACCCAGAAGGCAAAACCTTCTTCCAAGAATATTAAGGTGGATGAGGACGGATATGTTTATCCTCCAATCAGCCTTCTGACGAAGAGCAAAGGAAAGAGTACCGGAATTTCCAATACGGAACTGAAGAAAATGGCGGAAAATCTGGAGACGATTTTAGGCCTTTTCGGTGCCAATGCAAAAGTTATTGATATGCAGGCTGGTCCTACCGTTACCCGGTTCGAACTTCAGCCGGAAATGGGTATTCGTGTTAATAAATTTACTGCCTTGGCAGACGATTTAAAACTGAATCTGGCGGTTCCGGATATCCGTATTGAAGCTCCGATTCCTGGAAGGGCTGCCATCGGTATTGAAATTCCGAACAGCAATTCCCTGACGGTCCTTATGCGGGATCTTTTAGAGGATAAGGAACTTATGGGTCAGGAGTCAAAAATCGCGGTAGCTGCCGGTGTAGACATCAGCGGCAACGTAGTCATTACAGACATTGACGCTATGCCGCATCTTCTGGTTGCAGGTACCACAGGATCCGGTAAATCGGTATTTACCAAGTCCTTGTTAATGACGGTTATTTACCGTGCAAAACCTACAGAAGTCGGAATCATTATCATCGACCCGAAGCGTGTTGAATTTAATGCTTTTAACGGTATTCCACACATGATGAAAGAGGTCGTTACGGATGCTGGACAGGCTGTAAGCACCTTAAGATGGGCTGTAAATGAAATGACAAACCGTTATACCAGAATGCAGCTTTCCGGTGTAAACGATATTAAGAGCTATAACTACAAATTTGAAAAAGGCCTGTTGAATCCAGAGGAAGAAAATCCGAAGAAAATGCAGCAGATCATTATCGTTATCGATGAGCTGGCAGACTTAATGATGACGGCAGCGAAAGAAGTGGAAAGCCTGATTGTCCGACTGGCTCAGTTAGCCCGTGCTGCTGGTATTCATCTGATCATTGCTACCCAGAGACCTTCTGCCAATGTAGTTACCGGCCTTATTAAAGCCAATGTGCCTTCGAAAGCCGCCTTAAGAGTATCTTCTGGTCTGGAATCCAGAATCATTCTGGATATGAAGGGCGCTGAGGAATTGATCGGACATGGTGATATGCTGTTCCATCCAAACGGAATGGTAAAACCGATTCGTGTTCAGGGAGCTTTTGTTTCTGAGAAAGAAGTAGACGCAGTTACGACCTTCCTGAAAGAAAACAATACGTCCGATTATTACGCAGCAGAAAATCAGGAAATCCAGAATTATCTGAATAATCCGGATGCGGGACAGAGCACAACGGCCACTGCTTCCGAGGAAAGTGGCTCTGACAGTAATTACGATGATTATCTGTTTGAAGCAGGTATTCTCTGTATTGAAATGGGTAAGGCTTCTTCCTCTATGCTTCAGAGAAGATTCAGCATCGGATTTAACCGGGCTGCAAGAATTATCGACCAATTAACGGAAATGGGAGCTATCGGACCTGCCAATGGCGCGAAGCCAAGGGAGATTCTGGTAGACACCTATACCTTTGAAGAAATGTTCCAGGCAAAGGAAAATACATACGATGAATAACTTAAAAGAACTGTTAAAGGATATTGATTATAAAGTAATTGCCGGATGTGAAGATATGGAAATATCGGATCTGGTCATTGACTCCAGAAAAACAAAGGAAGGCTG
>JAZUGA010000192.1:0-1976 GCA_045640945.1 Lachnospiraceae bacterium
TCCTTCATATCCTTTTTCTTTAAGGAATTTACAAGCATCCATGTAAGCTTCCATTGCTGGGTCTACTACGAGTTTACCGTTTACAACCCAAGGATCTTTACGAGCACCCTGGAATGGCTTGAACAAGTCACCAGTTGTAGATACGATTACACATTTTCCGTTAGATTTTGCTTTGAGTTCTGCAGCTGCAGCGTTGAAAGCATCCCAGTTAGCAACTTTTTTCTGGATTTCTGCTGGATCGTCTGTTCCGAAGTATTTTGTAGCTAAAGAACGGCGATAGAACATAGCTCCAGGAGCTGCCTGCCATGAAAGTCCGTAAACTTTTCCGTTGAAAGATCCAACTTCTGCTGGATAAGCGATCATCTTGCCTTTAACTTCGTTGTATACGTCTGTTAAGTCAAGGAGAAGAGCATCACCCTGTTCGATGTATTTGCGAACAAATGCATCTTCGAGAGCGAATACGTCTGGAGCACCGTTTCCGTTAGCGAGAACTGGGTCCAATTTGTTAGGGAACTGATCTGTAGGTGTAAGTGAGTATTCAACTTCTACATCTGGATGATCAGGTTTGTAATAGTTATCAACCATAGTCTGGAGTTCGTCTGTGAACGACCAGATAACCAATTTTTTTGCTTCCGGCTGTTTACCACAGCTTGATACAGATGCGATCATAGCAGCTGCTGCGATTACCGAAAGAACAATTCTACTTTTCTTCATATTTCCTCCAGGATACATGAACATAAAATTTGTAAAGAGACCTTTTGCAAAGCAACCGGTTTTTCTCTTTTGTATTTCATATTATCTATCCAATCTAATTAGTTGTCAACAAAAAAAACTCAAAAATCTTATAAATTTGCGCCAAATTTGTTTCTATTTCCAGTTTTTTAAGATATTTCTGTAGTATTTACGGTTCTCATCGTACTGTTTTTCATTTACAACCATATTAAGCATAATCTTTTGCCCGTCTTTTTCCTTGAAAAGCACAAAACGTTCAAAAACAGAATTATTACTGTAGCATCTGAGACAGACAGTAGTCATTTGCTTTTCTTTTAATATGGAAACATCTGAAAGCGGATTATAAGATCCCTGAACCTGTTTAAGTATGCTTTTTATAAATTCCCATTCCCCTATTTCATCATCAAATTTGCGGATATAAACCATTGCTTCGCCATCGTAAAAGAAAAGGTTTTCAGCTGATTCAACTCCACGCTGCCAGTTTTCATCAAGAGTGATTTTTGTACCTTCAGTTTCATAAGTTACTGCTTTTGGTTTCTTGATTTTGTGATTAAAGTTTTCGTCTTTTATTTCGTTATGTGGAATTTGAAAATCCGAGAAACTTCTGTCCTCAGAATCTATAATTCTTCCGATGCAGATTGCCTCAAAAAGAACTTCCTGTGAATTGCTGAGAATTTTTTTAACAGGAAAAACAGGAATCATGTCATCAAAAAAAATAAATACTTCTCCACCAAACTGAGAAAAATCTTGTTTTGATACATTCCCGCTGTTCATAAAAACAGAAGTGTCCTGTTTTTTAAGAACAGAACCAGATGTTCCGCCTTCTGGAGCACTGTTAACATTTGATGCAGCTTTCTTTGCCCTTGATGCAAATTCATAAATCAAGTCATGAATGTAATTGATGATTTCTGTATCATCCGGAGCCGGCTGTATTACAAATCTTTCGCCGGTCATATCGACATAGTCTTTTTCAGGGTCGACGGTAAAAAGAAGTTCCACATTTTTAGGCGGAAGATCTCAAGTTGCCGGAGCAAAATAGCGGGCTGCGTAAGTCCCTCTGTCGTAAGTTAAAAAGCCTATGTATGATTCGCGGTTAAAAGAATAATCACGGTAATAAACATAGTCTCCGGAATTATCTGTATACGGAATGCCTGGCATTGCAAATGCGAGCCCCGCAAAAAGTGCAGCAAAAACAATTGATAAAATTTTTTTCATATATACCTCGTACTAAAAAAAATCGATTG
>JAZUGA010000193.1:0-14290 GCA_045640945.1 Lachnospiraceae bacterium
CGCTAAAAAGGAAGAGCCAGTAGAATTAGCTCCTGTTGAAGAATTAGTAGAAGAAGCTCCTAAGAAAACAAGAAAAAGAGCGAAAAAAGAAGAAACTGCAGAAGCTCCAATTGATCATTCCGAAGAAATCATCGAAGTAATCGAGACCGAACCGGAAGACAAGGACGACGATACTCCTTCTAAATCTGGCAATACCTATGAAGAATGCCTGTCCAAACTGGTTAAGGCTGCTGAAAAGAAGAAAAACTTTATTGAATATTCTGAAATTGCAAAATTCTTCCCAGACGTTGACCTGAGCAAGGAAGCCTTAGACCGCATCGCCGAGTATCTGGAAAGCAAGGAAATCGACGTATTGCGTACTGACATTAACGACGATGACCTGATTCTGGACATGGATGATGATCTGGAAATCGATGTGCTGGATGAAGAAGTTACCGAAGCCGATCTGGACATGAGTGACCTGGAAAACAATGTAAACATTGAAGACCATGTCCGCATGTACCTGAAGGAAATCGGTAAAGTGCCACTGCTGAACTCCGACGAGGAAGTTGAGCTGGCAAAGAAAATGGAAAAAGGTGATACCGCAGCAAAGCAGAAACTGGCAGAAGCCAACCTGCGACTGGTTGTAAGTATCGCAAAGAGATATGTTGGCCGTGGCATGCAGTTACTGGATCTGATCCAAGAGGGCAACTTAGGTCTGATGAAAGCCGTTGAGAAGTTTGACTACAAGAAAGGTTACAAGTTCTCAACCTACGCTACATGGTGGATCCGTCAGGCTATCACCAGAGCCATCGCTGATCAGGCCCGCACCATTCGAATTCCTGTTCATATGGTTGAAACTATCAACAAGCTGTTAAGAGTTTCCAGACAGCTGCTTCAGGAATTAGGACGTGAGCCGACCAACGAAGAAATCGCTGAGAAGATGGACATTCCAGTAGCAAGAGTAAGAGAAATCCTGAAGATTTCCCAGGACCCAGTTTCCCTGGAGACTCCTATCGGCGAGGAAGAAGATTCCCACCTTGGCGACTTCATCAAAGACGAAAACATCACAGCGCCTGCAGATGCAGCAGCGTTTGTACTGCTGAAAGAGCAGCTGAATGAAGTACTGTTTACACTGACAGAGCGCGAGCAGGAAGTACTGAAGCTGAGATTCGGTTTAGAGGACGGCAGAGCAAGAACTCTTGAAGAAGTAGGTAAGGAGTTCAATGTAACTCGTGAGCGTATCCGTCAGATCGAAGCAAAGGCTTTAAGAAAACTTCGTCACCCAAGCAGAAGCCGCAAGTTAAAAGATTTCTTAGACTAATGAGTATTTCAAAACGATTGGAATTAATTGCAAATTTAGTAACTCCGGGATACCGGGTAAGCGATATAGGCACAGACCATGGGTATGTGCCTATATATTTGCTGCGCCAAAACATCTGTCCAAGTGCCATCGCTGTGGATGTAAGCAAAAATTCCCTGGATAAGGCTATTTTCAATGTGTCCCGGGCAGGTCTGGACGAAGTAATTGACTGCAGACTGTCCGATGGCTTGGATGGCATTGCTCCAGGCGAAACCGATTCCATCATTATCGCTGGCATGGGAGGAATTCTTGCAGATAAAATCCTGCGCCGAGGCATCGACGTTGTTTTGTCTGCGAAGGAATTGATTCTGGCCCCTCACAGGGACATCCAGCTGATGCATCAGTTTGCCGAGGAATACGGTATGGAAATCGTTTACGACAACACCATTTTGGACAAGAAAAAGTACTATAATATTTTGAAAATCAAAGTAAAGTGACGAACCAAAGCTTGAAATAGCCCCGTCTTTTGTTATTGCAAAAGCAGATAAAAATGGTAAGATACAAAGGTAGTGAGCTGAATGGTCGCGCCTGCCTTGTGCAGGTGAGGAAAGTCCGGGCTTCATAGGGCAGGGTGCCAGATAACGTCTGGCGGAAGCGATTCCAGGACCAGTGCAACAGAAATATACCGCCTGCATCGCAGGTAAGGGTGAAATGGCAGTGTAAGAGACTACCGCCTTGCTGGTAACAGGAAGGGCACATGTAAACTCCACCCGAAGCAAGACCAAGCAGAGAGCGTTAACAGGTGGCCCGCTGAGCTTTCAGGTAGGTCGCGCAGAGTTTATTGGCGACAATAAAACAAGATAGATGACCATTTTCAACAGAACCCGGCTTACAGGTTCACTATTTTTCAAAAGGAATCTTCGGATTCCTTTTCTTGTAGGAAACTTTGACAATTTTGCATTAGCCTTTTTCACGCTAAAGTGATAAAATATATTGAAAATTTGTCGGAACCGTTCCGGCGAAAAATAAACAAAAAAGAGGCAAAGAAATGTCAGAATTCAATAACGAAAATAAGATTAATATGGCGAATCCTATTGTTGAACTTGACGGCGATGAAATGACTAGAATCATATGGGATATTGTTAAAAAAGAACTGATCCTGCCATACGTAGATTTAAACACCGTTTACTACGACCTTGGTATTGAAAACAGAGACAAAACGGACGACCAGGTAACCGTAGATGCGGCCAATGCAATTAAAAAATACCGTGTCGGCGTAAAGTGTGCGACCATCACGCCAAACGCTTTCCGCATGGAAGAATATAAACTCAAAAGAATGTATAAGAGTCCCAATGGCACTTTAAGAGCTATTCTGGACGGTACCGTATTCCGTACACCGATTACCGTAAGCTGCGTGAAACCATGCGTTTCCAACTGGGTGAAGCCGATTACTATCGCCCGTCATGCGTACGGCGACCTTTACAGCGCTACGGAATCCAGAATTGAAGAAGAAGGCACCGTGGAAGTGATCTTCACCAATAAAGCCGGTGAATCGGAAAAGAAAAAAGTCTTCACTTTCGAAGGCGGCGGAGTCATCCAGTGTCAGTACAACACGGAAGAATCCATCACGAAATTTGCAAAGTCCTGCTTTAACTATGCAGTAGACATGCAGCAGGATTTATGGTTCTCCGCAAAAGACACCATCTCCAAAGTATACGATCAGCTGTTCAAGGAAACCTTTGACAGCATTTACGAAAATGAATACAAAGCAAAATTTGAAGAACTGGGCATCAAATATTTCTACACCTTGATTGATGACGCTGTATCCAGAGTCATGCATAGCGAAGGAGGTTTCATCTGGGCCTGCAAGAACTACGATGGTGATGTTATGAGTGACATGGTTGCCTCCGCATTCGGCGCATTGGCAATGATGACCTCTGTGCTGGTTTCTCCGGACGGATGCTTTGAATATGAAGCTGCTCATGGTACGGTTCAGCGCCACTATTACAAATACTTAGAAGGCGAAAAGACATCCACCAACTCTGTGGCAACTATTTTCGCATGGGCTGGCGCATTAAAGAAACGTGGCCAGATTGATGACAATGCAGCTTTAGTAGAATTTGGACAGCGCCTGATTGACGCAACAGTGAAGACCATTGAGTCTGGAAAAATGACGAAGGACCTGGCAGCAATTACCACCTTCCCGAATCCAACGGTACTGAACACCGAAGAATTTATTTTCGCAATTAAAGAAAATATGTAATCTGCAGCCGAGCTGATAATGAAGCTCGTGAGCTAACCTGAAACGACTCTGTTAACCGGTAATATTTTGAAAAGGAACGTAATCCGAAAACCGATCATCTGCCTGCTTTGTCTTGCTGTTATGGCAGCAAGTCTGGTTTTGGGTGCCTGTGGAACGGAAATCGAAGAAAAAACGCTTTGCGTTTACGCGGACCCGGCATTAGAAACGGTGCTGCCACTTGTTGGAGATAAGTTTAACGTCATGAACGGTAAAAACTATAAGATGGAATATGTTTTCAAGTCAGCAGAGGATATGAAGGCCGATATGGAAGCAGGGAAACCTTGCGATGTGCTGATTACGGATTCGGCTGATTTGCTGAAGGGACTGGCTTCTGCTGAAAAAGTCAGCTTAGATAAAAGCAACGTTATTGCCGGCAATCGTCTCAGCATGATTTCTTCTCAAAATATAACTTCCTTCTCCGACATTTTCCGTATTCCGGCTTACGACGAAGAGTATGAAGAATATGAGGAAATCGAAGGCTTCATTAACACCGATGATCTTCTTCCGGAAGAGTATTGGGATGCATATTGGGAACAGTATTGGGAAGAAGAGGAGTACTGGGAAGAAGAATGGGATGACGAAGACTGGGAAGAAGAGGAAGAACTTCCTCCATTGCTGATAAATGAAAATGTAACGAAAATTGCTATCTGCCCTCAGGAAACCGTGGAAGGAACGAAAGCAAAAGCGATGATTGATGCTTACTTCGTGGATAGAGAGCCAGTGGAAACGTATGATTTGATTCTATACTGCGATAATGATGTGGAGGTCATGAAAGCAGTTACCTCCGGACAGGCGCAGGTAGGAATCGTTTTAGAAACGACGCCAGATCCGGTTCTGGACGAAGAAGGAATCGTCTTCAACTTTAAAGAAAAAACGGTACTGAAAGGAAGAATAATCGACTACACCGTAGTACCAATCACAGACTGCGAACATAAAGAAGATGCGAAGCTGTTTGCACAATTTCTTCCGGACAAGGACGCACGCAGGTTCTTCGTGGATTTCAATTTTCAATAATTCTGGCAAAAACGGTTAAAACCGCTGGCAAGCCAGGCGCGACCTAGAATACGAAAAATAATTTACATAAAGTGAGGAAACAAATGGAAGTTTTATACAAGAGCACCCGAGGAGATGGAACTTTAATCACTAGCTCACAGGCGGTTTTAAAAGGCCTGGCAGACGACGGCGGACTTTTCGTACCGAACCAGATTCCAAAGCTGGACGTATCTTTGGAAAAGTTAGCCGACATGAACTACCGCGAAATCGCATATGTAGTTCTTAGTAAGTTCCTGACCGACTATACCGAAGAAGAATTAAAAGATTGCATTGAGCATGCTTATGACAGCAAATTCGACGATATAGAAATCGCTCCTGTAAAAAAAGTAGGCGGTGTTCATTTCATGGAATTATTCCATGGCTCTACCATTGCCTTCAAAGATATGGCATTATCCATTCTGCCATATTTATTAACCAAAGCAGCTAAGAAAAACAAAGAAGAAAATGAAATCGTCATATTGACTGCAACCTCCGGCGACACCGGAAAAGCAGCCTTAGCCGGTTTTGCCAATGTACCTGGAACGAAAATTATCGTTTTTTATCCAAAGGGTGGTGTAAGCAAAATTCAGGAACTTCAGATGGTAACCCAGAAAGGTGACAACACCTTCGTTGTTGGTGTCAGAGGTAATTTTGATGATGCCCAGACTGGCGTAAAGAAAATGTTCAACGATGGAGCCTTAAAAGAGTTGCTGGATCAGGCTGGCTACCAGTTTTCTTCTGCAAATTCCATCAATATCGGACGTCTGATTCCGCAGGTGGCATATTACGTATGGGCTTATTCCCGCCTGGTAAAAGATGGTACTGTTAAAGCTGGAGACAAAATCAACTTCGTCGTTCCAACCGGTAACTTTGGAAATATTCTGGCCGGATATTATGCGAAATTAATGGGTCTTCCGGTAAACAAACTGATCTGTGCATCCAACGACAACAAAGTCCTTTTCGACTTCTTTAAGAGCGGTAACTACAACCGCAACAGAGAATTTATTTTAACCAGTTCTCCATCTATGGATATCTTAATCTCCAGCAATTTAGAGCGCCTGATTTACCACATTACCGGCGACTGTGAAGCCGAAAACATCCAGTTTATGGCCGATTTAACGGACAAAGGCGAGTATACCATCACCGATGAAGAAAAGGCTCAGTTAGCAGACTTCTTCGGCGGCTTTGCAGATGAAAAAGAAAATGCAGCATACATCAAGAAGACTTATGAGGAAACCGGCTACATTACCGATACCCATACCGGCGTAGCAAATTGTGTGTATGGAAAATATGTGGAAGAGACAGGCGATACAATACCGACCGTTATCGTTTCCACTGCCAGCCCATATAAATTCGCAAGAAGCGTTATGACCGCTATTGACGAAACTTTCGAGAGCAAAGACGACTTCGAGCTGATTGCTGAACTGAACAAACTTTCCGGCGTTGCTATTCCAAAGGCGATTCAGGAAATCATGGACGCAGAAATTATTCATGACAATATCAGCGACATCGATAAAATGGAAGGTGCAGTGAAGGGATTTTTGAAAATCTAACAGGACTTATTTATGAACAAAATCATCGACTGGATTGCAATTACTTTTGCATCCTGGAACCACGAATTAGTTATATTCATCATCTCCCTTTTTCCGATTTTGGAGCTGAGGGGAGGACTTATCGCAGCAGCCCTTCTTCAGGTGCCTTACTGGAAGGCTCTGATTATCTGTATGATTGGTAATATTATTCCAATTCCATTCATTCTGCTGCTGATTGAGAAAATATTTAAACTACTGAAAAAATTTAAAACGACCGGCCGTTTCGTAAACTGGCTGGAGACAAAAACTCTTAAGAAAAGAACTCAAATTGATAAATGGGGCTTCTGGGGCCTGGTACTTTTCGTAGGAATTCCGTTGCCGGGAACCGGCGGATGGACGGGGGCCTTACTGGCATCTCTCCTGCGAATTCCAATCAAAAAATCTGCTCCGGCTATCGGCATCGGCATCGTTTTAGCCGCAGCCATTATGAGCTTTATCACCTATGGAATCCCGTTAATCGTTAATGCAATGTAAATGTTATATAACAAAAATGGAGGACAAAAAATGAAAAGGATTTTTACCAAAGTAGTTGTGTGCGTAATCATCGCAGCTATGGCAGTATGCTTTGCAGCGTGTGGACAAAAAGATCCAGGAGAAAATAAAGCAGAGCATATCGCATTCTCTAGAGGAACCGTAGAAGGTAATGTTTACACATCCAAATTCATGGGCTTAACTCTTACCATTCCTGAAACTTGGTCTTTCGCAACGGATGAAGAAATCGAAGCGTTGATGCAGACTACTTCCGATTTTTTGGATGACCCGACACAATTCGAGGAAGCATCCGAAGGAGAATTGATGGATTGCTATGCAACCAGTGCTGATGGAATTGAGAACATGAGCATTTCCTTTACCAAAGGTACAATGTTTACGGATTTAGACGCCAGCATTGAATTAAGTGTTGACCTGATTACGGAAATTTATGAATCCTCAGGATTTTCCGTAGAAGCAAGCGAACCGGAAGAAGTTCAGTTAGGCGGCAAAACCTTCAAGAGAGTAAAATTTGTTGAAGACCTGGATGGAATCGCTCTGGTTCAGTATGCATATTTTGGACTTTTCAATAATTATCTGGTAAACGTTTCCTGCACCTGTCTGGAGATGTTTGAACAGCCAGCTTCCTACTTTGAGGATATGTTCTCATAATTCGGAAGATTAAATCGTAATTACGAAAGCCTCTTTTTCTGGAAACGGAAGAGAGGCTTTTTATTTTTATTTATACGGAATTTATATGGATTCCGTATAAAAAATTAATAAAAAAAAGAGTAGGATTGGTCTATTTTTATACAAGTGCGACTCCATTTTTTCTTTACACGAATATATTCCTGGGAGTAAAATATTACGGTGAATAAAAGTGGGGGAAAGTAACTTTTATTTTTCATACTATTAAATCAGGAGATTTAAAAATGGGTAAATATTTTGGAACGGACGGCTTTCGCGGTAAAGCCGGCAAAGAATTAAAAAGCGAACACGCCTACAAGATCGGCAGATATCTTGGATGGTATTATGGACAAAAACATACAGACGGGCAGAGGGCAAAAATCGTAATCGGTAAGGATACCAGAAGGTCTTCCTACACTTTCGAAAATGCATTAGCAGCCGGAATTACTGCCAGTGGCTCCGATGCCTATCTTTTACATGTAACTACTACGCCTAGCGTAAGTTTCATCACCAGCGACGAAGGCTTTGACTGTGGCATCATGGTTTCTGCAAGCCATAACCCGTATTATGACAACGGCATCAAGCTGTTAAACGGCGAAGGCGAAAAAATGGATGATGAAATTCAGGACGAAGTCGAAAAATATATCGACAGCACAGAAGATTACATTCCATATGCTGAAGAAGACAAAATCGGCAAGACCGAGGACTTCTATTTTGGAAGAAACCGCTATATCGGATACCTTTCCGAAAGAGCTTTGAAGTCTTTTGAAAACTGCAAAGTAGGTCTGGACTGTGCGAACGGTTCTGCATGGATGATCGGACGCGCTGTTTTTGACGCACTCGGCGCGAAGACAAAAGTTATTAATAATCAGCCAGATGGTTTGAACGTAAACAAAGACTGTGGTTCTACTCATATCGAAGGCCTTCAGAAATTTGTTGTAGACAATATGCTGGATGTAGGATTCGCTTTTGACGGTGACGCTGACCGTTGTCTGGCAGTAGATGAAAAGGGCAACGTTATCAACGGCGACAAGATTATCTACATTTGTGCCAAATATATGAAAGAGCATAACCAGCTTCCTGGAAATAAAGTAGTCGTTACCATTATGTCCAATTTTGGTTTATTCAAGGCTCTGGACAAAGCGGACATTGGTTACGAGAAGACCCAGGTTGGCGACCGTTATGTTTATGAGAACATGAAAGAGAACGGCTACATGATCGGTGGTGAGCAGTCTGGCCACATTATTTTCCGTGAGCATGCCCACACTGGCGACGGAATCCTTACAGCAATCATGCTGATGAACGTTATGATCAAGACCCAGCTTCCGTTATCGATTCTGGCTCAGAACTGCGAAATGTATCCACAGGTTCTGAAGAACGTAGTGGTAGACGATAAAAAGGCTACCTTAGATGATGCGAAGGTTCAGGCTCAGGTAGAGGCCTGCACGGAAAAATTAGGCGACACCGGCCGCGTTCTTCTTCGTGCCAGCGGCACCGAACCTGTATTAAGAGTTATGGCAGAAGCCGGAACGATTGAAGAAGCAGAAGAAAATGTAGACATGATTATCGGCGCGATGGCCCAGTCCGGCCATCTGCTGGAAATCAGAAAATAGAGGGAAACTTATGAGTATTGAAATCAAAAATCTTTATGATTTAAGCCATACGAAAGCGGCGGATTATCTGAGTCAGTTTCAGTATCCATGGGAAGCTTTGGCAGGTATTTCAGACTTTATTATCGAACTTGGTAAAAGCCTTCCGGAAGACGAATATGATAACCCTGCAGAAAATGTATGGATTGCAAAAGACGCTGTATTTTACAACCGTGTAACGAACTATATTAAAGGACCTGTGATTATCGGTCATGGCACGGAAATCCGTCCGTCCGCGTTTATCCGAGGTTCGGCTTTAGTAGGTGACAACTGCGTTATCGGAAATTCCACTGAATTAAAGAACGTTATTTTATTTGATAATGTTCAGGTGCCACATTTTAACTATGTAGGAGATTCCATTTTAGGTTATAAGGCCCATATGGGAGCTGGTTCTATTACTTCCAACGTAAAGAGCGACAAGCTGAATGTAGTGATTAAAAACGGTGAAGAAAGAATCGAGACTGGACGAAAGAAAATCGGTGCCATGTTAGGCGACCGGGTAGAAGTTGGATGTAATTCCGTTCTTAATCCAGGAACTATTATTGGCCGTGATTCCAACGTTTATCCGACCTCATGTGTAAGAGGCTGTGTGCCGGAAAAATCGATCTGGAAAAATAACGGCGAAGTTATCGCAAAAAACTAAGGCATTTGCCAATTTGAAAATAAAAAGGAGTAACCCATGAAAGTTATCGTAGCTGAAAATTATGAAGACGCCAGCAAAAAAGCTGCTGACATTATAGAAAAAATCGTACGTGAAGAGCCAGAATGCACTTTAGGTCTGGCAACCGGTTCTTCTCCAGTTGGAATGTATCAGGAACTGGCTAGAAGATGTGCAGAAGAAGGTCTGGATTTCTCTAAAATCCATTCAGTAAACCTGGATGAATATGTAGGTCTGGAAGGAACTCATGACCAGAGCTATCGTTATTTTATGAACGATAATTTATTTGACCATATCAACATTGATAAAGCGAACACTTATGTTGCAAAGGGTGTTGGCGATGTAGAAGCAAACCTGAAAGAATTCAACGAGATTCTGGATAAAACCGATATCCGTATTCAAGTATTAGGCGTTGGTCCGGATGGACATCTGGGATTCAATGAGCCTGGCGCAACTCTTTATGACGGTGCTCATGAAGAGACTTTAGATGACTCTACTATCGAAGCTAACAAGAGATTCTTCGCTAGCAAGGCAGACGTTCCTACACACGCTGTAACCATGGGAATGGGCAATATTATGCGTGCACAGGCTCTGTTAATGATCATCTCCGGCAGCAAGGAAGAAGCGGCTACAAAGCTTCTGATTGAAGACAAGATCGACCCAACCTGCCCATGCACCTTTATGAGAATGCATCGTGATGCTACTGTAGTTCTCACAAAAGAATTAGCAGATAAAATCGGTTATAAAGCAGAGTAATCGCATCTTTAGGAATCGACATATATGACAGACAACAGCAACTTTTTCGCAATCCTGTCCCGCATGAAATACGTTAACCGTTGGGGACTGATGCGAAATTCGAAAAAAGAATCTTTATCGGATCACACTTTGGACGTTGTGTTTATTGCACACGCCCTGGTTGTGATTGCCAACACTTATTACGGCGCTGCTTTGGATGAAGGCAGAGTCGTTTTGTTGGCTGCTTTCCATGATACGCCGGAAATTATTACAGGGGATCTGCCGACACCTGTGAAGTATTTTGACCCGGAAATCAAAAAAGCTTACGACAAGGTAGAGGAGAGCGCTAAGGCGAAAATGATCGATCAGCTCCCGGAAGAAATGCAGGGAACTTATGAGACGATTATGGATGCGAAGAATCCGGAAGATTCGGTACTCATGAAATACGTGAAGGCTGCGGATAAACTGTCTGCCCTGATTAAATGTATTGAAGAGGAACAGTCTGGAAATAAGGACTTTGTGAAAGCGAAGGAGTCCACCCAGAAGATTATTGATGATTTAGATATGCCGGAAGTCCGTTTCTTTGTAGACAATTTCCTTCCGGGATATTATCTGACGTTAGATGAACAAACTGGAAAATAAAACAGAGAGGAATTAAAGAAATGTCAACCAAGCAAATGTACGCAAGAAGCGAAATCGGTCCTGGCAAACAGGGATTTTCTAAAACCCGTTCTATTATCGAAGCCGCTTTCTACGGAAACAATGTTGTAGAAGTTACCAGTCTGGAGCAGGCTTATGAGATGGCAAAGAATTCTCCGGGAACTGTTGTTACCGATATGCCTGTTTATAAGGGAGAAACTTTCGGACTTCCATCGGATGCAAAGGTTCTGCTTTTTAACGACGGCTCCGTAACCGGAAGATGTGCAGCTGCAAGAAGAATTATCGGCGAGCCGGGCGTTAATACCGACGATCTGGATAAGAAACTGATGGATGCTGTTTACGACACCCGTTATTCTACCATGTATCACGCTACCGCTTATATTGGCTTGGACCCGGAATTTATGGTTAAGGCCCATCTCTTGATTCCGGAAGGCGAAGAGAACATTCTTTACAACTGGCTCATAAACTTCCAGTATTTATCGGACGAATACAAGAAAATGTATGCGGAGTCTCAGCCGATTAACGGTGAGTCTGATATTTATATTTTCTCTGACCCACAGTGGCAGCATGAGGAGCATCCATTAGGTCTTACCTATTTTGATACAGACCATAACTGTGCAGCTCTTCTGGGAATGAGATATTTCGGTGAGCATAAAAAAGGTACTCTGACCATCGCATGGGCTATCGCAAACCGTAATGGTTATGCTTCCTGCCATGGCGGACAGAAAAAATACACATTGGATGATGGAAGCACTTATGTTGCATCTGTTTTCGGACTTTCCGGATCTGGAAAATCCACCTTAACTCATGCAAAACACGGCGGAAAATATTATGTAACCGTATTACATGATGATGCTTTTGTTATTAACTCTGATACCTGTTCTTCCATCGCTTTAGAGCCGACATACTTTGACAAAACCGCTGACTATCCAGTAGACAGCGAAGACAATAAATACCTGATTACCGCGCAGAACTGCTCCGCAACCTTGGACGAGGACGGAAAAGTTGTATTGGTAACGGAAGATGTTAGAAATGGAAACGGCAGAGCGATTAAATCCAGATTATGGTCTCCAAACCGTGTAGACCGTATTGACGAGCCGGTAAATGCAATCTTCTGGATCATGAAAGATCCTACCATTCCACCGGTAGTAAAATTAAAAGGCGCTTCCTTAGCAGCGGTTATGGGCGCAACCTTAGCTACCAAGCGTTCTTCTGCAGAAAGACTGGCTCCTGGCGTTGATCCGGATGCATTAGTAGTAGAACCTTATGCAAACCCATTCCGTACCTATCCGCTGGCAAACGACTATGTGAAGTTCAAAAAGCTGGTTGAGGAGAAGAATGTAGATTGCTATATCATCAACACCGGCGATTTCTTCGGAAAAGATGTTACCAAGGAAGTTACGCTGGAAATCTTAGAAGCGATTGTGGAAAAGAAAGCAGACTTCAGGCAGTGGGGACCTTTTGAGGACATTGAAATCTTCGAACAGGAAGGCTACGTTCCAAATCTTGAGGACGAGAAATATGCAGCAGCCCTGAAGGCCAGAATGAATGACCGTCTGGAGTTTGTTCAGTCCAGAAATACTTTCAAAGATGGTTATGATAAGCTTCCGGAAGATGCTCTGGCAGCAATCCAGAAAGTTATTGATAATCTGAAATAACCGACGTGTTTTTGCGAAAACCGCAAGATGCAATAACCAAAAAATATTTGATAAACTAGTACAGTGTGCTAAAATTAAGTCACCCAAAACGAAACCTATATTTTGAACCTACATCGATTGAAAAGGGATTCCAATATTTTTTAGCAGATGACCAGCCTCCTTTGAGTGGACTTCAGAAACTAAAGTGCGGTAGAACCCACCTAGCTAGTGCTAGGAATCAAAATAAGGTGAGTTTTGGGTGTTTTGCGCTTAAGAGAGTATAAAAAAACGACCGTATCCGCGGTCGTTTTTATTTTTTATTTCATCTGTCTACTGACTGTGGCGTTTCGCTTTATCTTCAGCCAGAAGGCGTTTTAGCTCTTCCTTTTCTTCTTTTTTCATTTTCTTTGTCTCGTATTTCGCCTGACGTTTTTCCATTGTGTCCTCGTATTTGATAGACTTCGCACGCTTCCTCTTAATGGCGATAGATTCCATCCAGGACTTGAAGTAATGGTTGATCTCCGCACAGACGAATATAATATACAGTCCAAAATACAGAAACAGCATTAAAAGAATGAAAGAGGTCAGAGAGCCGTAGGTGTATGAGAAATTCGGGAAGTATTTGACATATAATGATATCAGTTCGGAAAGGCCAATCCATGCGCCAGCTGCTAAAATAGCTCCCGGGAACATCTGGAAGAAGTTGTTGTTCTTCGCCGGAAAGAAGGTGTAGATCAGCATAAACAGTATGGTTAAAACTGCAAGAGAAATCAGAATACGCTGACGGAAAACGAACAGAAGTATGCTGAGGACCTTCTCCAGCTCGCCACCTTGGGCAATTAAAGCTTCGTATATGGTTTTACCGAAGACCAGAAGAATCATGGTAAGGGCAAAGGATACGAAGAATACGAGAGTATATAAACAGGACAGGAGTCTTACCCGAATCCAGTTTCGTTTGTCTTTAATATTGAAACATACGTTGATTCCGCGAATCATTGCCATAACGCCTTTGGATGCAGACCAGAGAACGGCAACAGCGGAAACAAGGAGTAAGGTAGTAGCCCATGTATTGGAGTAAATCTCCTCAATAATCTGAGCAAACAGAGGGTACAGAGCCGGTGGAAGGAAAAACTCAAAACGGCTCAGAAGGAATTCTTCCGTAAGCGGTGTGTACTGTACGATTGTCAGCATCAAAATTAAAAATGGGAAAATAGACAGTATGATAAAGAAAGCAGAGGAGGCGGAATAGTTATAGACCCGGTCTCTGCCAATTTTTTGAAGGAAACTCTTTATCAGTAAGACTAAATTTGTAAACATGGCTGAAATTATAGTAAATTTTCGTAGTAAAATCAATATAAATGTGGTATAAACTACTATGTATGTTTATGTACAAAATTTTGCAAAAGGAACAAGACAATGAAAGAAAAATTAGCAAAAATCAAACAGGAAGCGATTGAAAAAATTAAGAATGCCACTTCCATGGAAAACCTGAACGAATTAAAGGTTGCATATCTTGGTAAAAAAGGCCAGATGACAGAAGTCCTTAAGGGAATGAAGGACGTTGCTGCTGCTGACAGACCTATGGTTG
>JAZUGA010000194.1:0-6082 GCA_045640945.1 Lachnospiraceae bacterium
GGCCATATTAATGAAAAAGGCGGAAAATACTGTGGCCTGACCACCGAAGAAGCTAGAGCAAAAATCGTTGCAGAACTGGAAGAATTGGGCCTGTTAGTTAAGACCATCGATCATGAGCATGCAGTAGGCTATCATGACCGCTGCGGCACCATTATCGAGCCTATGATCAAAGAGCAGTGGTTCGTTAAGATGGACGAGCTGATCAAACCGGCAATCAAAGCAGTTGACGAAGGCGAAGTAAAACTGATTCCAGGAAGAATGAGCAAACTTTACCATAACTGGACCGACAACATCCGTGACTGGTGTATTTCCAGACAGCTGTGGTGGGGACATCGTATTCCTGCTTACTACTGCGAAGAGTGTGGTGAAATGGTTGTTTCCAAAGAGCAGCCAGAGAAATGTCCGAAGTGCGGATGTACTCATTTCCATCAGGATGAAGACTGCTTAGATACCTGGTTCTCTTCTGCATTATGGCCGTTTTCAACTTTAGGCTGGCCGGAAAAGACAAAAGACTTAGAGTATTTCTATCCAACTGACCTGCTGATTACCGGATACGATATCATCTTCTTCTGGGTAATCCGTATGATCTTTTCCGGATATGAGCAGATGGGCGAAAAACCTTTCAAGGCTGTATTATTTACCGGTCTGGTAAGAGATGACCAGGGCCGTAAGATGAGTAAATCTTTAGGAAATGGTATCGATCCTCTGGAAGTAATCGATCAGTACGGAGCAGATGCTCTTCGATTTACTTTAGCTACCGGTAACTCCCCAGGAAATGATATGCGTTTCTATTACGAGAGAGTAGAAGCGAACAGAAACTTTGCAAATAAGATCTGGAATGCATCCCGTTTCATCATGATGAACATGCCGGAAACCGGCGTAAAGAAAGTATCGGCCGATAAGCTGACCGATGCCGACAAGTGGATCCTTTCCAAAGCAAACAAACTGACCAAACTGGTAACAGAAAACTTAGATAAATATGAAATCGGTATGGCAGCAGATAAGCTTTATGAGTTCATCTGGGAAGAATTCTGCGACTGGTACATTGAAATGGTTAAGCCTCGTCTGTATGGCGATGACGACAGCAAGGAAGCTGCTCTGTACACCTTACAGAAGGTGCTGATCACTGCATTAAAACTGTTACATCCTTACATGCCTTTCGTAACGGAAGAGATTTATACAACGCTTCAGCCTTACGTAGCAGAGGAAAATCCGGAAGAATCCATTATGATCTCCCAGTGGCCGGAATACAGCGAGGAATTTAATTTCGAAAAGTCTGAAAATGAAATCGAAATGATTAAAGAAGCTGTTCGTGGAATACGTAACGGCCGTGCAGAAATGAACGTTCCTTTAAGCAAAAAGGCAGCAGTTCATGTTGTAAGTAAATCTGAGGCTGCAAGAGCCGCTTTTGAAAAAGGCAAAGTATTCTTCGCAACTTTAGCAAAAGCTTCGGAAGTATTTGTTCAGGAAGACTTAGAAGGAATTAAGGACGATGCCATGAGCGTTTCCTTAGCAGAAGTTACCTGTTATGTTCCATTGGAAGACCTGATTGATAAAGACAAGGAAATCGAACGTCTTTTAGGCGAGCAGAAACGTTTAGAGGGCGAATTAAAGAGAGTTAACGGAATGCTTTCCAATCCGAACTTCATTAACAAAGCTCCGGAAGCTAAGATTAACGAAGAAAAAGAAAAGAAAGAAAAATACACCAAGATGATGGAGCAGGTAACTGCACAGCTTGAAAAAATGAGAGCTTAATCAGAACTGGTAAGGAATAATTTTTCCGTTATCCGTAACGAAACGGATAGAATCAAGAACTGTAACTGAGGCACATGCATTTGTTGCCTCAGTTATTTTTTTGATAAAGGAATCTTTTTCGGAATTTTCGACTGCAACTTTAAAGCAGACATTGTCTGCATAAACGGTGTCTTCCAAGGCGATGTCCATCTGGCTGATAATGTACTGAATCTTACCGGAAAGGGAATAATCGGAAGTAATGGAAAGACGGGTTCCGTCACAGATCTTTAAGGCTTTGCCACTATTTCCTTCCTGAAGTTCTTTCACAGCGAGCAGGGCAGCGCCGCCATAGGCTCTTACCAGACCACCGGTGCCCAAAAGAACGCCACCGAAATAACGGGTAACGACGATGACACAGTTTCTTAAATTGGAGGTCAGGAGTACTTCCAGAATCGGTTTTCCTGCAGTGCCGGAAGGCTCTTTATCATCGGAAAAACGTTGAATTTCGTTGTTTTCTCCCACAACAAAAGCAAAACAGTTGTGACGGGCGTCCCAATACTGTTTTCTTTTCTGCTCGATGTAATTTAAAGCTTCCTGCTCGGAATGGACTTCGCAGATGGCAGCGATGAAACGGGATTTTTTCTCCGTTAATTCTGCCTGCGCTTCCCCCAGAACGACGATTTTTTCTGTAGCCATAATTCTCTGAAAATTCACATTAGAAACACTTTTTCTTACTAAGATATTACCATCTTTGGATAAGATTTTGTAACAAAAAATTAAGAAGCGTTTTTTTGACATTCGCGTGTTCCTGATGTATAATTTTTTATCTATGGGCTTTGAAAAAAGACCTTTTTAATGATGAGATAAATTGAGAATAAACCTAACTATGACAAATAGTTTCCGTTACTAGAAAAAAGAGGGTTGAATATATGAAACTGAATTCGGAAGAAGTAAAAGAAAAACAGAAAAATCTTTCTTCGAAAAAGAAAAAGAAAAAAGCCAGTCTGGCCGTACGGATTATCCGTTGGGTCCTGCTGACGATTCTTTGCATTATATGTATTGTTGGCTGTTTAGGCTTTGGTATGGTTGTAGGTATTGCGAAATCGACTCCGTCCATGGATGAGATTAACGTTGTACCGACGATGTATCCGACAACGATTCTTGATGCGGAAGGAAATGAGATTATTCAGCTGTCCGCTGCCAGCGCAAAGAGAGCAGAGGCTTCTTTGGATGAGATTCCGGATACTTTAAAATGGGCTTTCATCGACCTGGAGGATGAGCGTTTCTACGAGCATAATGGTATCGACATAAAAGGTATTGCCCGTTCTGCTTACCAGACTCTTTTTGAAGGAAGTACCCAGGGTGGTTCTACCATTACCCAGCAGCTGATTAAGAACAACGCTTTTGAAACTGGTGGTTTTGAACGAAGCACCGGTTCCCTGCTTCGCCGTAAGATTCAGGAGCAGATTCTTGCCCTTGGTCTGGAAAAAGAGATGTCAAAGGATGAAATCCTGATCAACTACCTGAACACCATCAACCTTGGTGGTGGTAACTACGGTGTTAAGATTGCGGCTCAGTATTATTTCAATAAAGATGTATCACAGCTGGACGTTGCAGAGTGTGCAGTAATTGCTGCGATTACCCAGAACCCTAGTGGTAACAACCCTGCAAGATTCCCGGAAAACAACCGTAAGAGAATGGAAACCTGTCTTATTAATATGAGAGACAATGGTCATATTACTCAGGCGGAATACGATGAAGCTATGGCAGAAGATGTTTACGATGGAGTATCCGAAAATGCGATTTCTCATGGCAACTCCTTATATTCCTACTTTGTAGACTCTCTGGTAGATGCTTTAATTAACGATTTACAGAAAAAGGGCGGATATTCCTACGCTCAGGCTTACAACATGGTTTATACCGGCGGCCTTACCGTTTATGCCACCCAGGACCCTGTAATTCAGGAAATTGTTGATAGAGAAGTTAATAATGATTACAACTATCCATACGAAAGCTCTTATGGTATCAGCTGGGATATGACAATTAAGAGAGCGGATGGAACGAACGAATTCTTCAACCAGAAATCCATTACCCGTTACATGGAAGATGTTAAGGAAAATTACAACTTCTATGATGGAACTCTGGAGTCCTGGACTTATAAACATGACTATAATACAAAAGAAGATGCGGATGCAGTGATTGCTGAGTTCAAGGAATATGTTGCAAAACCTGGTGATGAAATCACCTATGAAAGTGTTTTCTATACCATTCAGCCTCAGGTATCCTTTACCGTTATGGACTACACTACTGGCCAGGTAAAAGCAATCTGCGGCGGCCGTGGAGAGAAGACCCAGAACCTTACTCTGAACAGAGCGGTGGATACTGCAAGACAGCCTGGTTCCTGCTTTAAGGTACTGGCTGCTTATGCTCCTGCTCTGGATGCTGCCGGATATACTTTAGGAACAGCGATTGATGACGCTCCGTTCTATTATGGCGGCGGAAAACAGGTACATAACTGGTGGGGCGACTCCTACCGTGGTCTGAACACTGTTCGTGATGGTATCCGTGATTCCATGAACGTTCTTGCTGTAAAGACCATCTACGATATTGGTACCGACCTTAGTATGCAGTACCTTCTGAATTTCGGATTCACCACTCTGGATCCTGTAAATGATGCTGGTCTTGCAACTGCTTTAGGCGGAATTACAAGAGGTATTACCAACCTGGAAATCAATGCAGCTTATGGCGCAATTGCAAATAAAGGTGTTTATGTAGAACCTATTCTTTATACAAAGATTGTCGGAATGGACGGAACCGTTATCTTAGACAATCAGCCGGAAACTCGTACGGTACTGAAAGAAAGCACCGCAAGCCTTCTTACCAGCGCAATGATCGACGTAGTAACTTCCGGTACTGGTACTCCTGGACAGTTATGGACGACTCAGGTTGCTGGTAAGACCGGTACAACCTCCGATGATAAGGACCTTTGGTTCTGCGCATACATTCCAAACGGACTGGTTGCTTCTATCTGGACCGGATATGATGATAACTTATCCATCTGGTGGGGCGGCGGCTACCATGAAGCTTTATGGGCAACCATTATGGGACAGGTTGTAGAAGCAAAAGGCTTAGAGGGCGGATGGTTTGATATGACTGGTGGAATTTATCAGTCAACCATCTGTAAGAAGTCGGGTAAGCTTCCAAATGAACATTGTGAAAAAGATCCGGGCGGAAACTGCGTAGTAAGTGAATACTTTGCAGAGGGCACAGGACCTTCCGGCTCCTGCGATGTACATACATCCGTTAAGGTATGTAAAGAATCCAAGAAGCTGCCTACGGAGTATTGTCCGAAGGTAGTTGAACTGGTATGCAGAGTAAGACCTATGGATGTAACCGGAGCAGAAGCTCAGGGAACAACGGCGGATACAGAATATGCGCCTCCAAAGGAAAAATGTAAGATTCATACTGCAGAGTGGGAGTCTAAGAGCAAGGAAGAAGAGTCCAAGCGGCAGGAAGAAGAGTCTGAAACTGAGACCGAGACGGAGACCGAGACCGAGACGGAGACCGAGACAACTTCGGAAGAAGATGATGAATAATAAATAGAGGAGAAACGAAAATGGCATTATTTAAAGGTGCAGGCGTGGCTATGGTCACACCGATGAAAGAAAACGAAGACATCAATTTCGACAAGATTGAAGAATTAGTTGAATACCATATTGCAAATGGCACCGATGCTCTGATCGTATGTGGAACTACTGGTGAGCCTTCTACCCAGACGGTAGAGGAACATATGGAAGCGGTTGGCTGTGCAATTGCAGCTGCGAAAAAGAGAATTCCTGTTATTGCAGGCTGTGGCTCCAACAATACAAGAACTGCTGAATTTACTAGCCGAAAATGCCAGGAAATGGGCGCTGATGGCCTTTTAATGGTTACTCCTTATTACAATAAAGCTACACAGAAAGGTCTGATTGAACATTTTACCCGCCTCGCAAAGGGCGTAGACCTTCCAATTATCTTATACAATGTTCCTGGAAGAACTGGCGTAAACATGCTTCCGGAAACTGCAGTTACTTTAGGAAAAACCTGCGAGAATATCGTTGCAATTAAAGAAGCCAGCGGAAACATTTCCCAGATTGCAAAACTTGCTTCTTTACTGCAGGATGATCCATGCCTGGATATTTATTCCGGAAATGACGACCAGATTGCTCCTATTATGGCTTTAGGCGGAATTGGTGTTATTTCTGTATTAAGCAATGTAGCTCCTCAGAAAACTCATGATATTGCAGCTGCTTTCCTGAACGGAAACATGGCAGAAGGTGCAAAACTCCAGTTAGAAGCTATCGAACTG
>JAZUGA010000195.1:0-1912 GCA_045640945.1 Lachnospiraceae bacterium
TTTCCTTACGGGTTTCTTCGGAATTACGAGCTGCATAGGTGGAATAAGCAAGCCGGGAATAGCAGGCAGCACAAGGAGTGACGATATCCAATCCCGGATTTGCCTCTTCCGAAAGAGCGATATTTCGTGCCGGAAGAGCTAACGCCATCTTTTCATTCTTTGTATGGGCAGCGGTAGAACCACAGCAGTTCCAATCCGGAATTTCAAACAATTCCAGACCGATTTTATCAGCCACATATTCAAAAGACTTTTTGTAGGTGACCGCGGTAGAGTCCATAGAACATCCAGGGAAATAAGAATATTTCATCATTTCACTGCACCTCCCTCTTCCGTTTTCTCCATAATCTTCTTTATGGCGTCTTTATCTCTTACGGTATTCATTTCAGGCCGAAGAATGCCCTTTTTCAGCATTTTTGGCACATTCTCCATATCTTGAACCAGATGACCGGAAGCCACGTTATATGCGCCTTCTAAGATAACCTCCTGGCTCTTACCGAAGTAACGGATGGTCTCCGTGAAAATATCATTAAACAGTTTCACATCTTCCTGTCCGCAGTAACCTTTGGCCTGAGCTTCGATTCTGCATTTTTCCATCAGCGTCGCCACATCGATTTCATGCGGACACCGCTCCGAACAAGTATGGCAGGACGCACAAAGCCAGATGGATTTGGACTTAAAAATCTCCTCCATATCCCCTAACTGTAAACAATGGATGACCTGTCTTGGCATCAGATCGAAGGAATCTGCCATAGGACAGCCAGCGGAACATTTTCCGCACTGATAGCATTCCCGAACATTCACCCCTGCTTCTTTAGCAATCCGCTCTGCCAGCAGCCTTCCTTCCTCTCTGTTTAAAATTTTATCCATAATGTCTCCTGAATTTACGATTCTCTTTCCGCAAGTAACTTCGCCATCCGGACTAAATCCTTCTTTGCTGAATTTTCTTTTAATCCGTCCAGGGCCGCAATTGCTTTCTGAGAATAGTTTTTTACTTCCTGCTCGCTTTTTTCTACGCCTAAAAGCTGTGGCAGGGTGATAAGACCTCTGTTTTTATCTTGAAGAACCGCTTTTCCCAGACGTTCGTCCCCGGTAATATCCAGAATGTCGTCTTTGATTTGAAAAGCCATTCCCATGTTATATCCATAAGTTTCCAGACACTTTATGGTAGCTTCTTCCGCTCCCGCCGCCATAGCGCCGCAAGCAGCCGCTGCCTCGATAAAGAAGGCGGTTTTTCGCTCAATACTGCGTTTGTATTGATCCACCGTGATTTCTTTGTTGATGTTTTCTAACTGTTCCAGTTCTCCCAGGCACATCTGTTCCGAAACGTGAGCCAATCTCTCGTTAATTCCCATGCCTTTGTAGATTTTCACAAGATCCATGGCTCTTCCTAAAAGGAAATCGCCGGCCTGTGCCGCCGCCAAATTTCCGCTGGAAGCGTTTATGGTCGGAACTCCTCGTCTTAAAACACCTTCATCTACCACATCGTCGTGAATTAAAGAAACGCTGTGCATTAATTCAATCATCAACATCAGCGGCAGAATCGGAACCTTTTTTTCGCCTTCTTCCGGGAGATAGTAAGCCGCCCAGCTTAAAGCAGGTCTTAGCCGCTTTCCGCCTGCCAAAAGAACCCGCATCAGGTCTTTGCTTAAGCCATCATTTCCGCTGAAACAAATATCGGATAGTCGTTTTTCCAACTGATTTTTCGCCTTCGAAAAAGTCTCCAGTTTCTCTGGAAACGTCATATTTAAGGACGGACTTTCCGCTCCGCTAACCTTTTCCCTCAGTTCTTTGGCGTACCTTTGCGTAATTTCCACGGAATCTACCGGAATCAGATGAAGGGAAAACTGACTGAAATAATAATCGCCCTCTAAAGTGTCAAAATCGATTCTTTTTTCATCCAATAACCTGTGTT
>JAZUGA010000196.1:0-2386 GCA_045640945.1 Lachnospiraceae bacterium
AGATGGGAATGTAGTTCATGTAGATGGAAGTGTTGACCCTCTTCGTGATATCGAAACGATTAATCTTGAACTGATTTTCTCGGATATCGAGATTCTGGAAAGAAGAATTGCAAAAGCTTCCAGAGGCGCTAGAAACGATAAGGCGCTTGCCGCAGAAGTTGCTCTTTGTGAAAAAATAAAAGCTCATTTAGAGCAGGGCCTGTTGGCAAAATCTTTAGAATTAAACGATGATGAAAAAGAAATGATGGCTACCTTCAATCTTCTGACCGATAAACCGGTAATTTATGCTGCCAACGTTTCCGAAGATGATTTAGCAGACGACGGAGCATCCAATGAGCATGTTGGAAAAGTTCGGGAATATGCGGCAGGAGAAAATTCCGAAGTATTCGTAGTTTCTGCAAAGATGGAAGCAGAATTATCCGAACTGGATGAAGAAGAAAAACAGTTATTCTTAGAAGATATGGGTCTTTCCGAGTCCTGTCTGGATAAATTAGTAAAGGCAAGTTATTCTATTTTAGGTCTGACCAGTTTCTTGACAGCTGGTGAGAAAGAAGTTCGTGCATGGACCATTACGAAGGGCATGAAGGCGCCTCAGGCTGCAGGTAAAATTCATACGGACTTTGAAAGAGGATTCATCAAAGCAGAGGTTGTTAACTATAACGATTTGATCAGACTGGGTTCTTATAATGCAGCCCGTGAAAAAGGCCTGATTCGTATGGAAGGCAAAGAATATGTTGTTCAGGACGATGACATTATTGTCTTCCGTTTCAATGTATAAAACCGTCAGAGAGGATCTCTAAATGTTATTAGATGGTGCAAAAGGTGTAGCCAGCATTATATTTCCGCACCTGGGAATTAAGCTTGGCTATTTTCCTTCTCAAATTAAAATAGGCAATTTCAGTATTGCGTTTTATGGACTGATAATTGCTATCGGAATGATTTTAGGCATTCTGATATGTACTTCTTATGCAAAAAAGACCAATCAATGTTCTGATGATTATATTGATATCGCAATTGCAGCGATTATTTTCGGTATTATTGGCGCCAGACTTTATTATGTTCTGTTTAGCTTGGATTATTATATTGCCAACCCAGACCAGATTTTAAATTTAAGAGGCGGCGGTTTAGCTATTTACGGCGGTATTATCGGCGGCTTTCTTGCAGCTTTCGTTGTTGCAAAAGTTAAGAAAATCAGTATTTTAAGAGTTCTGGATACGGCGGCTCCGGGAATCGTTTTAGCACAGGCTCTTGGCCGTTGGGGCAATTTCTTTAACCGGGAAGCTTATGGTGAATTTACGGATTCTTTATTTGCTATGCAGATTAAATATGACGAGGCTAGTGGCGTAGTTACGGATCTGATGAAGCAGAATATAAAGACCGTTGATGGAACCCAGTATATTCAGGTTACACCGACCTTCCTATATGAATCTCTGTGGTGTATTAGTGTATTCATTCTGATTCTGATTTTCCGGAAATACCAGAAATATAACGGAGAAGTTTTATTATGGTATTTAGGCGGATATGCTTTAGGAAGAGCTTGGATTGAAGGCTTGAGAACCGATTCTCTATATATCGGGCATACGAATCTGGCAGTATCCCAGCTTCTCTCCATCGCATTAGTAGCGGGAATGTTAGCGCTGCTGATAATTAACCGGATTCGATTGAAGAAGGGTAACTGGACGCCGAATTTCGAACTGGTTCTGACGGAAGGAAAACCGGGAACCTATACTTATTACAAACAGAGAATCGCAGACCGAAAAGCAAGGAGGAAGAGTAATGGCTCTTGAAACTGCAAAAAAATATCTGGAAGATTTAGGCTATGGGGACCGTGTCATGGTTTTCGACGTATCTAGTGCAACGGTGGAATTAGCTGCAAAGGCGGTTGGCACGGAGCCGGAGAAAATTGCGAAATCCCTTACGTTCAAAGTAAATGATAAACCGGTAATGATTCTTTGCGCCGGCGACGCAAAAGTAAGTAATCCAAAATATAAAGCATTCTTCCAAACCAAAGCGAAAATGCTGACCTTTGATGAAGTACATGAGCTCATTGGTCACGATGTTGGTGGTGTTTGTCCTTTTGGAATTAAGGATGGTGTAGAGGTATACTTGGACGAGTCCTTAAAGCGCTTTGAGGTTGTATATCCAGCCTGCGGCAGTGCCAATAGTGCGGTAAAGCTGACCATCGAAGATCTGGAAAAAGTTTCTGGCTATATTCAATGGGTGGATATCTGTAATATTCCAGAGGCATAAGGAAGTTTGATATGAAAATATTAGTAATGTCGGATACTCATGGAAAAAGAACCAGAGTATTTAATATCATAAAAGAGCATATAGATGCCGACGCGCTTTTCTATCTCGGGGACGGCGAAACAGATTTGGAATTAGG
>JAZUGA010000197.1:0-12600 GCA_045640945.1 Lachnospiraceae bacterium
ACTTTGACTCCTGCATTCGCTGGTTCGAATCCAGCTAGCCCTGTTACATTGGCTATGCTGATGATTGATAATTTCATATGGGATTGTAGCTCAGGTGGTAGAGCACTTGACTTTTAATCAAGTTGTCCGGGGTTCGAATCCCCGCAGTCTCATGAAAAGCAGTCTCAAGCGAGGCTGCTTTTTTCATTTCTTTATTGAATGTCTAAGTTGAAGGATGCATGTCTACAGCTGCGTATTTCCAGCTGCATGTCTCCAGATGTATGTCTACAGCTGCATGTCTCCAGATGCATGTCTTAAATTTCGACCATTGTTTAATTGACATGCTATTTGGGTGAAACCGCGTCATCTGCGAAAATAACTCAATTCATTTATAATGCCCGCTGAAAATGGTGTGCCGTTTAACATAAAAGGATTAAACTCACCTATAGTCATATATACTTGCCCAGGAAAATGCACCACAGAACTTTTTTGGGCAGATTTTTGCCTTCAAAAATGGAAAAACATCAAAATCTGCCCAGAAAAAGACATATTTTAAAATCTGTGGGGTAAAACAGGCTGAAGACATACCTCATGAAAATAAAAAAAAGCCCATATTTGGGCAAAATTCATGACTTAGAGTGGGAAAATGAGGGAAATATACCCCATGAATTTGAAAAAGCAAGTTATTTTGGGCAAAAACGATGTGCGAATTTTGTATAGCCAGCAAAACCAATGCGTAAACACTGCATAAAAAGCAAAAACGAAGTGCAACCTCCGATACCTGGCGCATAGGTAAGCAAAAAACATGCAGCACTTCGTAGAATCCTCATTAAAGCAAGTAACAAGTATGCCACGCTGAAAAAGGTGAGGCGTTCTACTATGAATCAAAAAAATAGAGCACCTGATTTCTCAGGTGCTCCTTTCAACTTCTTTATTATAGCTTGCGTGAAGTATCCATAGCTTGCGGGATTCCTTATACTAACTTGCCTGCGCAGCGTGGGTAAAGTTCTACGTCACGGATGTTGCTGATACCGGTTACATACATGATCAGACGCTCGAAGCCTAAGCCGTAGCCTGCATGTTTCGCGCTGCCATAACGGCGAAGATCCATGTACCATTTGTAGGATTCTTCATCCAGACCTAATTCTTTAATACGTGCAGCGAGAAGTTCTTTTCTTTCCTCTCTCTGGCTGCCGCCAATCAGCTCGCCAACGCCAGGAACCAGCATGTCAGCTGCAGCAACGGTCTTGCCGTCTTCGTTGATTCTCATGTAGAAAGATTTGATTTCCTTTGGATAATCGGTAACGAATACCGGTTTCTTGTAAATCTGTTCTGTTAAGAATCTTTCATGTTCGGTCTGCAGGTCGGTGCCCCATTCAACCTGATATTCAAATTTATCGTTGTGCTGTTTTAAGATTTCAACAGCATCGGTATAGCTTACACGTCCGAAATCGGAGTTTGCAAGATTGGATAATCTTTCAATAAGACCCTTGTCATAGAAGTCGTTGAAGAATTTCATTTCTGCAGGACAGGTTGCAAGCAGATGCTTAACAACATATTTAATCATAGCTTCTGCAGTATCCATATAATCTGTCAGGTCTGCGAAAGCCATTTCCGGCTCAACCATCCAGAACTCAGCAGCATGACGCTGGGTGTTGGAGTTCTCTGCACGGAAGGTAGGTCCGAAAGTATAAACCTTGCCAAATGCTAAAGCAAAGCTTTCTGCCTCTAACTGACCGGATACGGTAAGGTTGGTTTCCTGACCAAAGAAGTCCTGTGAAAAATCAACGTTTCCTTCTTCATCCAGCGGAGGATTCTTAGGGTCTAAAGTAGTTACACGGAACATTTCGCCAGCGCCTTCACAGTCACTGCCTGTGATCAGCGGAGTATGAACGTAAACGAATCCGTTTTCGTTAAAGAATTTATGGAGAGCGAAAGCAGCCTCGCTTCTTACGCGAAATACTGCATTAAAAGTATTGGAACGTGCACGGAGATGAGGAATGGTTCTTAAAAATTCAAGAGAATGACGTTTTTTCTGAAGAGGGTAATCGCTTTCGCAATCGCCTTCGATAGTGATGTCTTCTGCATGGATTTCCAGAGGCTGTTTTGCTTCTGGTGTTAAAACTACTTTTCCTTCTACGATAATTGCTGTTCCAACGGAAAGATTTGCCAGCTCCTTAAAATTATTAAAACGGGAAGCATCGATGATAATCTGAAGATTGCCGAAGCAGCTTCCATCATTTAACTCGATGAATCCTACATTTTTGGATTCTCTGGAAGTTTTAACCCAACCAGCGACTACAACACTGCTGCCATCTGCAGGAGCGTCCATGAATAATTTTACGATTTCTGTTCTTTTCATTTCTAAGCATCTCCTTTTTCCGAAATTTAAGTGTTCTACATTATATAATAAAAATAATAAATAATCCACAAGGAACTATCAAAACGTGGCATATTTTGGTAAAATAATACAGAAAAAGACGATAATACCATCATCGGAATAAATTGAAGGATAAACGCAAAAAGAATGGATAATCTGGTATTTGCCCTGAATGCAACGATTCCTTTGTTTTTACTGATCGCTTTGGGCTATTTTTTAAAACGAATACACATCCTGACCGATGGATTTCTGACTGCGTCAAACAAACTGAACTTTAAAGTTACGCTGCCGTTCCTTCTGTTTACGGACCTTGCGACTGCGGACTTCCGGGAAACTTTTGACCTGAAGTTCCTTCTGTTCTGTGGCATTGCCACCACCATCGGTTTCTTCGTTATCTGGGCTTTGACCCACCATTTTTTGAAAGACAAGGCTTGTATCGGAGAGTTTGTTCAGGCCTCTTATCGAAGCAGTGCGGCGGTCATGGGCCTGGCCCTGATCCAGAATATTTACGGAAGCGCCGGCATGGGCAGCATGATGGTTTTAGCATCCGTGCCTTTGTATAACATTTACGCCGTATTGGTATTACAGACCGAATCTCAGGACGGAAAGAATGGCGGAAACGTAAAAAAGACCTTATTCGGTATTGTGACCAATCCGATCATTATTGCCATCGTTTTAGGTTTCGTTTCTTCCATGATCGGAATCAATTATCCGAAAATCATCAGCACCTCTTTAGAGTATGTGGCAAGAATTGCGACTCCGCTGGCGCTGATCTGTATCGGAGGAGAGTTCAGCTTTGGCAATGCTTTAAAGAACGTAAGAAAGAGCTCCGTAAGCGCCATCCTGAAGCTGATTGTGCTGCCTTTGGTATTCATTCCAATCGCCGTGCTTATGGGATTTGAAACGGAGAAACTGGTAGCCATAACCGTTATGCTGGCGGGACCGACCACGCCTTCCTGTTTCATCATGGCGAAGCAGTACGGCTACGAAGGAACGGTTACATCCAGCGTGGTTGTATTAACGACGTTGTTTTCTTCGGTAACATTGACGATTTTCGTATTTGTCCTGAGAAGCCTGGGATACATTTAAACTAGGATTTTCATTAGAAATTCCGACAGAAAATGTCGGAATTTTCTTTCCAAGGGATGATTTTGGGACAAGTGAAATAATATAATTCAAACATGTCATTACAGATAATTTTAAACGGCGGAAATGCCGGACAAACAAATACTTTAGTTCAGAGAATGGTAGAGCAGGCTACCGTTCTGGACAAAGACCGCTTTTTTGTCATCGTGCCGGAGCAGGCTACGCTGAAAATGCAGAAGCAGGTTGTTATTGCCCATCCAGCTCATGCGGCTATGAATATCGATGTTGTCAGCTTCGATCGACTGGCACATGTCGTATTTGGAGAGCTGGGAATCGATGCGGGAAACTGCCTGGACGATATTGGAAAAGCTCTGGTATTAAAAAAGGTTCTGAAAGATTATGGAAAGGACCTGGCAGTCTACAAAAATAAAACCCATATGGCCGGCTTCGTGGACGAAATGAAGTCCATTATTACGGAGCTGAAACAGTATTCCATCGATGACAATACCTTGTTCCTGATGCAGGAGCGGGCGAAGGAAAATGGAAACAATCTCCTGTTCCATAAACTGGCGGACATTCGCTTGATCTTCCGGAAATTCAATGAAGAAATAAAAGATAAATATTCCACCTCCGAAGAAATTTTAGATATTTTCGCGAAGGTGATTTTCCAATCGGAAAAATTAAAGGGAGCCCATATTTATCTGGACGGCTTTACCGGTTTTACACCGGTGCAGATAAAGCTCCTTTCTGCCATGATGCAATTCACAAAAGATATTACGGTCAGCATTACCTTGCCAAAGGAAAATATACAGGAGAACTGTAAAGAATATGACCTGTTTTATCTGAGCAACGATACCTACTTCAAACTACGTCAGATTGCAGCAGATACGGGAACGGAAATTTTAGAGGACTTGACAGGGGAAGAAGAACCGAAAGAAACCTCTTCTTTCCAGTATTCGGCTCCGACCATCAAAGACGAGGTGAACTTTGTAGCCAAGGAAATCCTGCGTCTCGTCCGGGAAGAAAACTACCGGTTCCGGGATATTGCCGTGGTTACCGGGGACATGGATTGCTATTATGAGCCGGTCCGCAACACTTTTGAAGAAGCGGAAATTTCCTGCTTTATCGACTATAAATCCAAAGTAACAGACAATCCGATGGCTCGTTTCCTTCTTTCTGCTTTGGCTCTGGGAGAAGAGAGACTTTCTTCCGATGCCTTGTTTTCTTTCCTGAAGACCGGGCTGACTGGACTTTCCAAGGACGATATCAGCCTTTATGAAAACTACTGTCTGGAATTTGGCATCAAGGGCGTGAGAGCCTTCTTTAATGAACTGGCGAAAAACAAAGAAGTAAAAGGTCGTCCGAAGTGGGATCTGGAAAAAGTGAACGAAATCCGTAAGGAAGCAGAGGATATAATCAAAGACTTTTACTTTACCATTACCAAAAAAGACCTTACAGCAAGGGATATCACTCTGGCTCTTTATCGTCTTTGCGAAAAGACAAAAGCAGAAGAAAACATTGCCCAGATTGCAGAGAATATGTCTGCAGAAGGCCTTTTGTCCCGTGCAAAGGAATACGAGCAGATTTACGGACTGCTCCATGAACTGCTGGAAAAAATTGCTCTCCTCTTAGGAAGCGAAACGATTGATATCAAAGGATATCGGGAAGTTTTGGAAAGCGGAATCAAGGAAATTAAAATCAGCATTATTCCGCCGTCTTTGGACGCCTGCGTGGTTGGCGACCTGACACGAACCCGACTGGATCACATAAAGGCACTGTTCCTGATCGGCGTAAACGAAGGGAAAATTCCGTTAGTTGCGGCGAAAAACGGCCTGCTGACCCAAAAGGAACGTCAGTTCCTGAAAGAAGATTTCGAAATCGCTCCAACAGTAGAAGAAGATTTGTATACCCAGAGATTTTATCTGTATCTGGATTTGAATAAACCGACGGAAAAACTTTATCTGACTTATGCCAACATTCTTCCATCGGGAGAATCTTTAAGCCCGTCCTATCTTATTGAGGACCTTCCGGAGTTGGTGGAAGGAGCCGATCTTCAGAAAATAGAAAAGGAGCCGGACCTGAACTGGGAAAAGGAATCTTTAAGGGGTCTGGCCCAGACCTTAATGAAATATGGAGAGAAGGACGGCTTAGGATTGGAGGAAGAAGAGGACGAAAGACTGCTCCGTTATTATGCAAGGACCAATCCGAAGGCTCTGAACCAGATTTTAGAGGGAGCCTTTTTCTCCAATAAACAGACCGGCCTGGATCCTCAGGTGGCTTTAGACCTTTACGGAGACGTACTTTTTGGCAGCGTAAGCCGTTATGAAAAATTTAATGAATGCGCGTTTAAGCATTTCCTGAATTATGGCCTCCGCATGGAAGAACGGCCGGAATATAAAGTGGAAGCTGCTGATCTGGGAACCTTGTACCATGACGCCTTGGAGAAATACAGCACTTCTTTGGAAGAGAAGGGCTTAAGCTTCCGCACCATTTCCGACGAAGAAAGCAGGGAGCTAACGGAGGAATGTGTAACGGCGGCCATAGCCAATTTAGACAGCGATGTGCTGGAGAGCAGCGCCCGTATGGAATATCTGACCAACCGAATCCGTCAGGTAACTTTAAAGACCACCGATGTTTTAAGAGAACATGTAAAAGCCGGGCTTTTTGAACCGTCGAATTTTGAGTATGGTTTTACGGCGGATCTGACGGACCAGGTAAAATTTACGGGAAAAATCGACCGTGTAGATATATATGACGGCGACGATGTTTTCGTAAAAATTATTGACTATAAATCCGGCAGCAAAAAGTTTGATATCAGGGACATTTACTCTGGTATCCAGCTGCAGCTGGTAGCTTACATGGGAGAGGCCATGAAGAAGGCTCAGGCGGACCATCCCGGAAAAAATGTAAAGCCAGGAGGTGTTTACTATTACCGGATTAACGATAAATTCATAAAACCGGACGAGAAAACCGAAGACCGGTTTCGAATGAGCGGCCTGACTTCCTGTGAAGAGGGCGTAATCGAGGCTGTGGATTCTACGGTAGGAATGGAAGGCAACAAGAAGAGTAACATCATCGAAGTTTCCTATACCAAATCCGGTATTTCCTCAAGCAGCAATATTGCGAATAATGAGGAGTTCTTAAATCTTCTGGACTTTGTAAACCGGAAGATAGAGAACGTCAGTGAAAAGATTAAAGAGGGCTGCGTGGATATTGAGCCGTTTTATGAAAGCGAAAACATGAACGGATGCAGCTACTGTGACTATAAAGATGTATGCAAATTTGAGGCGGGACATTTTGGCACCGACTGGAAAGCGAAGTGTACCGAGGACAAGGCATCCCTGGAGAGGGAATTGTATGGCAGAATTCAAACCCAATGAAGCTCAGAAAAGAGCAATCGATATAAGAGGACGCAATATTCTTGTGTCTGCTGCAGCCGGATCCGGAAAGACCACGGTTTTAGTTGAGCGTGTCCTGAAAATGATTATGGAGGATCTGATTGATATCGATTCTCTGATTATCATGACCTTTACCAAAGCTGCCGCAGCCAGCATGAAGGAGAAAATTTATTCCAGAATCCGAAAGGCTTTGAAAGAGGAGGAGCTGGAAGAAAAGGTTAAGGACCACTTAAAACGCCAGCTGATGAAAATTCATGGCGCAAGGATCTGTACCATCGATTCTTTATGCATGGACATTGTGAAAGAAAATTTCCAGTGCGTAGATATTGATCCGGGCTTTTCCATTGCCGACGAGGCAGAAATTGCCATGATGAAATCCGATATTTTAGGAGAAATTCTGGAAAATCATTACAGCGATCCAACGCCGGAGTTCCTGAATTTTGCTGGATATTACACCGATAAAGATGACAGCAAAATCGAGGAACTGATTTTAGAGCTTTTAAGATTTGCAGAGAGCCATCCGTCACCGGACCATTGGCTTTCCATGCTTGTGGGTTCTTATGAGAACGTCCTTAATCTGACGCCGGACCCGGAAAAAGAAGAAAACAAATGGATTACGGTTTTTGCCCAGATTGTAAATTCCAAATTGGAGGCGATTCAGGACCTTTGCCTGGATGGCATTATTGCCTGCGGCGAGAATTATGGACCGGAAAACTATCTGACAAATTTTGAATATGTAAATAATCAGCTTGAGAAAATTGCCGGCAATTGTTTTGACAACCGGGGAAGCCTTCTTGAAGAGACTTTGGAAAACTGGCCGTCCTTAAAGCCAATCAGCAAGAAAGCAGGCGTCGACGAGGCCCTGAAGGAGAAGGCAAAGACTGCCTACAGTTCTATTAAAAAAGAGCTGGAAAGTCTTTACAACCGGTTCTTCTATCAGGGACTGGAAGGAATGTATAAGGACATGGGAGGTTGCGAAGGAATCGTAAGAGAACTGGTGCAGCTGACCTTTGAACTGCGCAAGAAACTGTTGGCAGGAAAAAAAGAACGGAATGTTTTTGGCTTTAACGACATCGCACATTTCGCCCTGGACGTTTTAATTGGTTATGACGAAGAGGGCAACATGTTCTTTACGGAAACGGCAGACTCCATAGCCAAAGCTACCAACCAGATTATTGTAGACGAATATCAGGACACCAACCGCCTCCAGGACGCTTTGGTTACGGCCCTTTCGGCAGAACGGTTTGGCAGACCGGACGTATTTATGGTTGGCGACATGAAGCAGAGCATTTACGGTTTCCGTATGGCCTGTCCGGAGCTTTTTATTGAAAAATATAACAGCTATGAGCTTTACGATAACAGTGAACGAATCATTTTAGGAGAGAACTACCGAAGCCGGAAGGAAGTCGTAGATTTTACGAACCTGATTTTCAGCCAGACCATGATTCCTGCAGTAGGCGGAATTGATTACAGCGATGGAAACGAGCTGAAATATGGAGCGGACTATGAGGCGCCTTTGTTTGACATGACTCCGGAAATTCTGATGATCCAGGGCAGCGGGGAAAATGCGAAACTAGCGGAAGGTTATACCATTGCAAGGAAAATTGAAGAACTGGTGCAAAGCGGTGTGGTCCGTTATTCCGATATTGCCATTCTGACCCGAACGGCCAATAATCCACAGCTGGAACGGTGTCTGTCTGACCGAAACATTCCGATGGTGAAGTCTGCCAATAAAGGATTCTTTGATACTTTGGAAGTTCGTCTGGCCCTGAATCTTTTGCGGATCATTGATAATCCTCTTCAGGACATTCCTTTTGCGGCGGTACTGACCAGCCCGGTGGTAGGCGTAGATGCGAACGGTCTGGCAAGAATAAAAACCGGTTATACCGAAAAAGATTTCAGTATGTACAAAGGCTGTCTTAAGATGGCGGAGAGCGATGAGAATCTTGCACAGTTCATGGAAAAACTGGAAATCTGGCGTCAACGGTCGGATTATTTTGGCGTTGCTTATTTCATCGAATATGTACTGGAAGATTCGGGTCTTTACAATATTATTTCTGCCATGCCGCAGGGAGATGGCAGAAAAGCGAATCTGGAATTCTTAAAGAGTCTGGCTACGGACTTTGCGAAGGGAACTTATACCGGCCTGTTTAACTTTATCCGCTACATCGAGGAAATCCGGAAAGCGGACATAGACTTTGGCCAGGCCCAGGTAGTGAACGCAGACCTGGACGCTGTTCAGTTAATGACCATTCATAAATCCAAAGGACTGGAGTTCCCAGTAGTCTTTCTGGCAGCCGCAGGAAAACAGTATAACGATAAAGACACCAGCAGGCCGATCGTTCTGGATGCGGACTTAGGAGTGGGAATCGAGCTGCGGGATGTAGAGGAAAAGACAAAGAAGAGAACCCTCCTTATGGAGACCATTATAGAGAAAAAGAAACGGGACCTTTATGCAGAGGAAATGCGCCTTCTGTACGTAGCTCTGACCCGTGCGAAAGAAAAACTTTTTGTTTCCGGAACGGAAGGAAGAATGCAGACCCAGATTACGAAGTGGGATATGGACAAGGCCTGCGAAAATCCGGTGCAGCCGTTGTCGGAGGCAGCAGTATTGTCTGCCAAAAGCTTCATGACCTTGATCGGCAACTGTCTGACACAGAAGACGGATGTTCCTTTCCAGTGGGACATAAAGGCGCTGGAAGACATTGAAACAGACCGGGTGGTAGAACTCTTTAATTTAGCGGAAAAGAAAGAAGCCATACAAGAACTGATCCGTCAGGCAGAGGAAAGTCCGGAAGATTTATTCAGTTATGTTTATCCATACGAAGAGGCTACCAGAACCCAGGTGAAGATGACCGCTTCCCAGCTGGAGAAAAAGGAAGAGTATGACGGCTCGGAAGATAAAGCTTTTGATGCAGAACGAGAAATAGAAATCGAAGAAGAGAAAGTTTTCAAGGCAGAAAAGACCGGCCTTTCCAAAGCTGCAGAACGTGGTACGGTTTATCATAAAGTATTTGAGCTTTGGGACTATGAAAATACCGACGTGGAAAGTCAGTTGGAAAAACTGACCGCGCAGGGAATGATTACGGCAGAGCAGAAGAAACTGATTCAGCCGGCTCATTTTGAACATTTCCAGAAAACGGACTTAGGCGGCCGTATGAAAAAGGCTTACGAGAATCAGAGCCTTTACCGGGAGCAGCAGTTTGTTATGGGAATTGAAGAAAAGGGCGAGCTTCGTCTGATTCAGGGAATTATCGACGCTTTCTTTGAAGAAGACGGAAATATCATTCTTGTGGATTATAAGACAGACCGGAATACGGACGAAGACCATTACCGGACCGTATATATGCCGCAGCAGGAAGCCTATGCAAAAGCCTTAGAAGCGGCCAAAGGAAAGCCGGTTACGGAAATCATTCTTTATTCCACGGAACTGGGCAGGGAAATCCGCCTGAAATAATGATTTGACAAAGAACGTTTAACTGATAGAATTATACTATTGTGGAGGATTGTGAGAAGCTATGATTTTTCCGGAATATCTGAAAAAGAATGACCGCATAGGGGTAACGGCTATGAGCCATCCGGTGGATGATGATCTGGAAAAATACCGGTTTGAGCATGGTGCCGAAAAGCTGAAGGAACTGGGTTACGATACTGTCTTTACAGATAATGTTTTCAAGGCTTCGGATATTTTCGGAAGAAGCGGAAGCGGTCTGGAAAAAGCAACTCAGTTTAATGACCTGGTAAAGGACGAAAAGATTAAAGCCATTATCAGCGCCGGCGGCGGAGACTTTCTGGCGGAAATGCTGCCTTATACGGATTTAGAAGCTTTCCGGAAGAATCCAAAGTGGGTTCAGGGCTATTCGGATAATACGTCCATCCTCTACTATCTGACCACAAAGGCGGATGTTGCAACGGCTTATGGCTGCAACTTCTCTGACTTTGGCATGGAGCCTTGGGACTTAAGCGTGGAACGGGGCTTCGGCGTTTTGGAAGGTCGGGTGAAAACCCAGAACAGTTTTGATTTTTATCAGGACGGATTTGGAACTCATGAAACAGGTCTGGAAGGCTATGACGCAACGGTCCCTGTAGAATGGGAAACTTTCGATGGAAACAAAGCCGTAATGGAAGGCCGGCTCATCGGAGGATGCCTGGATGTACTGTTAAACATCTGTGGAACTCCTTTTGACGGCACCAGGGACTTTGTTGAAAAATATAAAAATGACGGAATTATATGGTATCTGGAAAGCTTTGATTTAGGCTTTGAGCAGCTCATGGAAGGCCTGTGGAAATTGAAAATTTCCGGCTGGTTTGAAGGAGTGAAAGGTTTCGTCTTCGGACGCCCTTTGTTCTACCGGGCAGAAAATTATGACGGAACGCCTCTTCCTGCTTACAAAGAAGTGCTGACAGAACGATTGGGGGATTTCAACGTTCCGATTATCTTAAATGCAGACATTGGACATAAGGGTCCGCAGTTTGTTATGATAAACGGTGCCATGGCGCGAGTCGAAGCGGGAGAGAAAAAAGGTTCCGTAACATATATTGAGGAGGCTGAATGTTAGAGTTAAAGAATGTTTCGTTTCAGGTAGTAGACGAAAATAATACAAATAAAGAAATCATCAAAAACATCAGTTTAAAGATTGATGATAAAAAATTTATTGCCATTACCGGACCGAACGGCGGCGGTAAATCTACTTTGGCGAAATTGATCGTGGGCATTTATGAGCCAACGGAAGGCCAGATTCTTTTTGACGGCGTAGACATTACCCATATGTCTATTACAGAGCGTGCAAAAATGGGAATCAGCTTTGCATTCCAGCAGCCAGTCAGATTTAAAGGCATCAAAGTAAAAGATTTAATGACTCTGGCAGCAGGCAAGGAAACTACCGTTGCACAGGCCTGTGAATTCTTAAGCGAAGTAGGTCTTTGCGCAAGAGATTACATTGTCCGTGTCGTAGACGGCAGCTTATCCGGCGGTGAATTGAAGAGAATTGAAATCGCTCAGTTAATTGCCAGAGATACAAAATTAAGTGTATTGGACGAACCAGAAGCAGGTATCGACCTGTGGAGCTTCTCCAATCTCATTAAGGTGTTTGAGAAGATGAGAGCGGAAAGAGACCGCAACATTTTAATTATCAGCCACCAGGAAAGAATTCTTGATATTGCAGATGAAATCGTAGTTATTAAGGATGGCGAGATTGTAGCTTACGATAAGAAGGACGAGATTTTGCCGGAATTACTTAAGGGAACTGCAGGCTGCAAATTTTATCAGGATTAATGGAAGAGGTACAAGATGGATCAGATTCAGAAAGATATACTTCAGCAAGTTGCTGACATTCATGAAGTTCCGGAGGGCGCATACAACATTCGTACCAACGGAAAAACAGAAAGCCGCAACACCACTGCCAATATAGATATTGTTTCCAAGGAAGATAAACCGGGCATCGATATTATTATCAAGCCGGGAACTAAGAATGAAAGCCTTCATATTCCGGTAATCATCAGCGAAAGCGGACTGAAGGATTTAGTTTACAACGACTTTTACGTTGGCGAAGGCAGTGATGTCACCATCGTAGCAGGCTGTGGAATCCATAACTGTGGAGACCAGACCAGCCAGCACGACGGCATCCATTCCTTCCATGTTGGAAAGAACGCCAGAGTAAAATATATTGAAAAGCATTACGGTGAGAATGACCCGAATGCTCCTGGAAAGAACGTTATGAATCCGACCACAATCGTAGAGATTGAAGAGGGCGGATA
>JAZUGA010000198.1:0-10246 GCA_045640945.1 Lachnospiraceae bacterium
TGCTTTTACAGTCTCAGCGTCAACATCCAGATTAAATCTACGATACCATCTTTTTACGTCCTGTCCCATTTTTATCTCCTTTTATTTGTGCGCCGCAGCGCCGAAATTGAATCAATTCGAGGCAAAGCCTCTCATATTACATAATTACTTTACCTTCGTCTAACAGGCGGTCATAGTTCTTTCTGGAAGCGATGTAAACTTTCTCACGAAGTCTTGCAGGTCCCATAACCTCTGCTAATACGCGGTTATCAGCGCCGATGCCGGTGATGAAGTTCTCAACGATAGCGTCCATTTCTGCTTCGGTAGCATCCTGTGCTGCATGGATATGTGCGGTAAAGATCATCTTGTCGCCGTACATTTCTTTTAATTTTGCCTTATCGTTCAGTGGCTGTCCGCCCCAGCTGTCCAGACCAGCTTCGATAATGTCTGGAATCAATGGCTCGATGAAGCCGCAGCTGTGAAGGTCGGTGTACATACCTAAAGAATGGGCATGGTCCATAATTTCCTTAACGTATGGTTTAATCATCTCACGGTAAGTGTCGTTTGAGAAGAACTGTGCACGCTGTGTGCCCCAGTCATCGTTGAAGTTTACGATGTCCGGATTGAACCATTTCTTCAGGTTGCTGTAAGTCTTTTTATGTACTTCGGTAACGGCGCGGAAGAAGCGGTGAACGCCTTCCTGCTGGTCTTCGTCTACTAATGCGATTAAGGCTTTGTCACAGTCCATGCCGGCAATCAGTCTCTCGTAAAGAGCGCCTGGGCAAGCGGTGTAAACAGCCAGTCCGTCAACGAATTTTTGGGAGGTCTCGTTGTAGCAGCCTTCCCAATCCCATGTGTCCGGATCCGGAATGGTTACATAATCTTCCCAATGGTTAATATCTTTGATCTTAGGGTTGCCAGGCTTAACGATTGCGCCGCCAACCTGCTCTACGAACACCCACTCGATGCCGTAGCCGTCAATGCCGCCGCCGCTCTTCGGGTTACGTGCCTTATTTTCCGGGTCACAGCTGATCATGAAAGAGTTGGTATCGCCAAAGGAAAACGGAGCCCACATCGGGGTCTTTCCCTCGTAAAGTCTGAGTGTATTTTCTCTGTGTGAAATCGGTGTTGAATAGATAGGGGTTTTGCTGCCGAACATGCTGGTCATTTCGCCCTTCGGATTCAGTTCACTTATATCAAATCTTGTATCCAGTGCCATAAAAAATCCTCCTTTTCCTATACATATATATGCTGATTATATCACAGTGCTTTTGGTTTTTAACACCTTCTTTTTTGCCCACAGGTGTTTTTTTTCATGGGCTTTTTTGCTACAATAATAAGTTATGAAAACGAGTTCTTTTAACGACAGTTTCATATCGTTCCGGCAGCAGTTTAAGGGGGAGTATGTAGACCGCCAGGCTCTGGCTGCCTTCCTTTATCTCATGGACTCCTTTGCCAATAAAGAGCGAAAAATGGCTCTCGAAAAAATCGTGGGAGAGCCGTGCGAAAACAAGCTGTACCTGCAGGAAAAAATCACGGAGTGCAAGGCAATTCTGAAGCGGACGGTCCGCATGTCCAGCGCCTTCCGGGATCATTTAAAGCTGCCCTTAATCGTCCGTATGGCTTTGGCGGAAGATTCCGAAGAGTACCTGCAAGGCGTCCTGAAGGTGTACGAAACGGTGAAGCCGTCCTACTTCACCGGCTCCGGCCAGAGGCTCATCACGGCCATGACCATTTATGAAAACACGCCGCCGGACTACGTGGACTATGTCTGCGAAAGAACTTACAAAATTTACGATAAGATGAAAAAAGAGCACCCGATGCTGACGGGTCAGGAGGACATGGCCTTCGCGTCACTTATTGCCATGGATGGCGAGGACGTGGACGACGTGGTAGTGGAAATGGAAGAGTGCTTCCGCATTCTGAAAAAGGCGTTTGTGTCGAAGCAGAGCCCGATGCAGAACGTAAGCCATGTGCTGTCCATGACCAGCGAGGCGCCGGAGGTGAAGGCGAAGAAGTACATCGCTCTGCACAAGGCGCTGGCTTCCGGAGCCCATAAGAATGGCCAGGGACCGCTGCTGACTGTGCTGGCAGTGCTGTCCATTCTGGACCTGACGGTGGAGGAATCGGCGCGGGAAGTTGAGAGAATGTATGGGCTGCTGAAGCGCGTCAGGAGCCTGGGCAGGAAGTTCGAGCGGGTTGATTCGAAGCTGATCGCCTGCGCCCTGGTTGCCATGATGCATCTGCCGGAGGACCATGTGGTTATCCATAACGTGCAGTCCGGATTTTTGAAAGCGATTTTGAGAATGGCCATCATTTCGGCGCTGGTAGTGAACCAGTCCGCACTGGCCTCGAATATACATAAATAGGATGAAGCTGGCGGCGGAAAGCCCGACTTGCGATAAAGCCGTGCGGCGGAAAGCTGGCGGCGGAATTTCGGAACATGAAGAAACGGAAATCTCTGATAATTTCCATATTGGTATTGGTTTTAACGGCATTGCTGGCAATGCCTGCTTTTGCTACGGAAGGAAAGCGGACGCTGACCGCCACATCCATGCTGTTCTCCAAAGACGTCATTACCTGGGACTTCGAATACAGCGACACGTTCTTTAACGAGCGTCCGACGGTGTACAACCATGAGCTGGCCCGGGCGTCCTTAGGAATGGCCATCAGCTCATACCGGAACAATATTTATCCGGAACAGCCGGCGGACATCTGGATCCGCCAGTACCTGACCCAGGCCGGATTCAACAACCTGGAGTCGGCGGGCTATGACCAGGTGCCGGACGAGCACAGCGTTTCGTCCATGATCGGCAGCAAGCAGATTGGACAATGCACGTTGATTGTTGCCGTTCCATGCGGCGGCAATTATGAGAACGAATGGCTCAGCAACTTTACCGTCGGAACCGGCGAGCGCCATGAGGGCTTTAACGAGGCGGCGCAGCAGGTGGAGGAGCGGCTCTTCCAGTACATCGAGGACCACCATATTACCGGCGATAAGAAGCTTTGGATGGCGGGTTACTCCCGAGGCGCTGCGATAGCGGACATTGTGGAGGCCGATATGACCGATTCCAGGGTTTTTAAGGCTGTATACGGGTACAACTTCGCCACACCGCGAACAACGAAAAATAAGGGCAATTACAACAATATTTTCAATATCATGGGCAAATACGACCCAGTCACCATGATTCCTTTTGCGGACTGGGGCTACGAACGATACGGCGTGGAGCTGTTTACGCCGGCCATGGAAATGGACAGCTACTACTTTGACAAGACGGGCGCGGCCAACGATGTTTCCCAGCAGCTGCTGGACAAGAAATTCACCAACAACCCGGAAATCAACGGTCAGCTGCACATGCTGCTGGAGTATCTGCTGGAGATTCTGCCGACGGATACGGACTACGACGAAAATCTGGAAGAGTCCCTGAAGGACGCCTGGGTTTCCGACTCCCTTGACCGTCTGCTGGAAATCGTGGCAGAGGCGGTCGAAAACATGAAATTCCTGACGCCGGACCAGAAGACGGAAGCGGACGCCATGCTGAGCTACCTGGATAAGGTCGTTATGGCCTATCTGAAGGGCAATGACCAGAGGGAGAAGGACGGATACTGGAACGACAAGGACGACCTTGGCACCAACATTATCCGCGAGCATAATCCGAATACATATATTGAGTGGATGTTTTCCTCCGATGTTCCGGGCGAGATTTTCACCGGAAATACTGTTTCGAAGCGAGTTATTATTTCGGGCACGGCGTCCATTGATGTTTACGGCGAGGACGGATTTATCGAGTCCATCGATGAGAGGGGCGAAATTTCCTACAAGGCGCCGGAGGGCGAGAGTGTGGCCAAGGAGAACCGGAAGGTTTACACCATCCACAAGGGCTCCCAGACCATTATTACGGTGCCGGCGGACATGGTTTACACCTTGAAGATTCATACGCCGAAGGACGAAAGCATGGACTACATCGTTTCCACCTACAGCACTCAGAAGCTGGCGGCGGACACGACGAAGCTGGTCAGCTTCACGGCCAAGAAAGGCGAGACCTTCCGGCTGGAAGTTTATCCGATGATGGAGTATCCGATTCTGAGCGACGAGAGAGGAGCCCCGGTGGAAGTAAGGGCGTCCTCCATTGAATACACGCCAGCCATGATCATGCAGCTGGAAAACCTGAATGTTTTCAATATTTCCATTGGCGGCGTTATCGGAATTCTGGCTGGAAACCTGGTGCTCCTGCTTCTGGTGATTGTTGTGGCGATTATTGTCAGCGCCATTCACGCCATCACCTGCAGAAAACGAGGCCGGCCGTATTCGAAATACAACGTTATCGTGCCGCACCTGCTGCTGGTGTTATTATTCTTCTTCATGGCGGAGCTGAGCGGATATCTGCTGTCGGCGCTTAGTATTGTGGCGGCGGTTTACACAACTCTGGCAAATGTCATACTGACCTTATTGGCGGTTCGCGGAAGCATCCGACACCGCTGTAAACGAAATACTTTGATATGGATCGTGATGCTGGTTCTGACGGTGGCGGGATTCTTCCTGTTCCGTTACACCGATTTCGGAGCCATCAGCCGGATGCAGTTTGCGGTTATGGGCTGCTATTTCGCGCTTGCCAGCATTGCGGCAGTTTATACCTTCCCGCATGAGCGGAAACATTTTTATAGAAGAGAATTCCGGCGCAAGAATCTGAATTAGGGCGACAGGCCGAAAGGGATGAAGCCGCGCCGCGATGGGCCGGATTAAAATACTAGATAGGAAAGCACTGGCTTTGCTGGTGCGACGGACACTATGAAAAAACTGATTGGAACAAAAACTTTTTATAAGAGCGTCTTTGCGATTATGGCGCCAATTCTTCTTCAGAACGTTATTACCAACTTCGTAAGTTTATTGGATAACATCATGGTTGGCCAGGTGGGCACGGAGCCTATGAGCGGCGTTGCTATCGCCAACCAGATTATTTTCGTTTTTAACCTGTGCATTTTCGGCGGCCTTTCCGGCGTCGGCATTTACACCGCCCAGTTCTGTGGCAAAGGCGACAACGAAGGCATCCGCAACACCGTGCGCATTAAATATTTCGTGGCTGTGGGCGCAGTTATCGCCTTCTCCCTGGTCTTTTTATTCGGCGGAAGCGCCCTGATTTCCTCCTTCCTCCATGAAGGCAGCGAAGGCCTGGACCTGGCCATCACTTTCGAGCACAGCTTATCGTATCTGCACCTGATGATGATTCAAATGCTGCCGTTCGCCATCGGACAGGTTTACGCGTCGACCTTAAGGGAGTGCGGCGAACCAATGATGCCAATGAAGGCCAGCATTCTCGCCATGCTGATCAACCTGGTCGGCAACTATATTTTGATTTTCGGCAAGTTTGGTGCGCCAAAGCTGGGCGTAGAAGGTGCGGCAATCGCCACCGTCATCGCCCGCTTCGTGGAGTGCATCATTCTGATCATTTACACCCACAAAAAGAAAGACCGCTTCCTGTTCGTCCGCGGTCTTTTGAAGACATTGAAAGTTCCTGTTGGATTGTTTAAGGATGTGGCCAAGAGAGGCTTCCCGCTGCTGCTCAATGAAGTGCTGTGGAGCGCCGGTATGGCGATGCTGAACCAGTGCTATTCCATCCGTGGTCTGGAGGTCGTTTCCGCAACCAACATTTCGTCCACCATTTTCAACCTGTTCAGCTGCGTCACGCTGGCAGCAGGCACGACCATTTCCATTATCATTGGTCAGCACCTGGGCGCCGGCCGCCTGAAAGAGGCCGTGGAGGACGACAACAAGATTATTTTCCTGTCCATTATTATTGCAATCGTGATCGGCGGCGTGCTGGCCGTTCTGTCCGCACCGCTGGCCAATATTTATAATACGACCGAGTCCGTACGGGCCCTGGCCATCCGCTTCATTTTAATCAATGCTATGTACATGCCGTTCCAGGCTTTTACCAACGGCTGCTACTTCACCCTGCGAAGCGGTGGCAAGACCGTCATCACTTTCCTGTTTGACAGCGTGTGCACCTGGGTCTGCTACATTCCGGTAGCCTTCGTGCTGGCACATTTTACTGCGATGACCATCCTGCCGATTTTCCTGATTGTAAACGGCATCGAGCTTGTGAAGTGCGCCATCGGCTTCTTCATGCTGCGGAGCAAGAAGTGGGTTGTGAATCTGGTAGGACAGAAATAACAGAAAAGCACGAAACTTCAACTTTTGTACATCTTAACCTCGTTTTTAGCTTAAAACGAATCCTTTATGGGGTGCTTCTTGGTAATACAATGTATTAAAATTGAGACAAGTGTACAAAAGTTGAAGTTACAGGCTAAAAGATAGTAGATTGAAGAATAATAGAGGTTAAAAAACAGAAGACGAATGTACAAAAGTTGTAATTTTGTGCAGAAAAAAATTTTTAATATTCAAATTGAAATAATCCAGAGTAAAAAAAGCCCTCCTACATATTACTGAAAAGGAATTTTACGTGAAACACGCGAATTTTCCACGGCAAATTACTTCAGTAATATGTAGGAGGCCTCTTTCTTATTATTTTCCTTGTTGGCAGCAATCGGTAATTTTACTTTCCCTACTTGCTGCGAGTGATTATTTCATAGTTTTCTTAATTTCTGCGATTTTTTCAGCAGCGGCTTTGTCGATGACATCGATGCCGTTCGCCTCAGCGATTTCCGCAACCTGAAGAAGGGCGGCCTTCATGAACGGTCTCGGAATCTTGGTGTAGAGCTCGCAAGCTTCTTTCGTGAATTTAACCTTTGTGTCCAGACGCTCTGCGCAATAGAAAACGCTGTCCACATCGGCGCTGTTGCTGGTAGCGATTGGCTCGCTGGTTGGGCGGAACCCTTTGAATTTCTTGTACCAGAAATTCTTGCTGTCATGGTAACCATAGTCCACAGGAACGTCTGGGAAGGAGTTGGTTTTGACGCCGTTCTTCAGAGCCTCAGCATATGGGCGCTCCATCAGAATCTTATCGATCTTTAAGATGAAGTGACAGCCGAACTTGGAAGTGATGCCGTTGAAGTTATTGTATGGCGGCTCCACACCTTCCAATTCGCCGATGTGTTCCTTCGCTTTGTAAGCATCTTCCAAAGAATCATCCCATGTGCACTCGATGACCTGGTATGCGTCCTTTAAAATCAGCGGTCTTTCGCCTTCTGCCTCGCCTGGAACCAGCTCGAACCAGCAGTCTTTCATTTTTTCCTGCGGAGTCTTGCCCGGGAATCCCAAACGAACCAGTTCCTTAAAGTACTTTTTGTCGTCCTTGATAAAGTTCAGGGCGCATTTGCCGTTCTTTAAGATGTTCTGGGCGGTGTTGGATGAGTTACGTGCTTCCAGTATCATTGCGTAATAATCTTTGCCGGCAATGTAATACGGGAATACTAAAGAGTAGCTGCCGATGGTGGTGCTGCCGTCTTCACAGAGGGTGGAGATTGCAACGGTCGGCATTGGGAAGAACAGATTGTTCTGGTAGAAATTGTCTACGACATTTAAGCTTTGAAAATCAGACATATTTTTTCTCCTTTGCATGTGCCTGGGTGTTAATAAGTTAGTTGCTTTCCTTGATTTGTGCGGGCCTGTCTTTTCAGTCATAAGGGCTACGTACAGCAAGGGAGTATGGTTGTTTACATTTTACCATATTTTGTAGTTTTCACCATAGGAATTGTAAGACATGTTTTTTCGCGACAAGGGCGCCTGTCCGCAAATAGGAATTGCAGGACATTTTTTTTTGCGACAAGTCCGCCTGTGTCCGCAAATGCGAAAAGCTTGATTTTTCAAGGAAATCTTCTTGCCAACAAGGTCATCCTATATTAAAATATTTCTTTAATTGAAGAGAAAAAGCGCGTGTGCAAGCAAAGCGCATGTGTGAAGAAATTCTCAAAAAGCGTGCGGATTGAGAAAGCGCGCACGAAAAATCTGATTACAAAGGACATTAAAAAATGAACTTAATCATACCGGAAAACTACGAACCGAAGCTTTCTGTAAGACAGACTCAGGAAGCCATCAAATACATCCGCGACACCTTCCAGAAGGAGTTTGGCCAGGAGATGCAGCTGGAGCGAATTTCCGCGCCCCTGTATCTGAGAAAAAGTTCGGGCTTAAACGATGACCTGAGCGGCACCGAGCGCAAGGTTTCTTTTAACGTGAAAGAACTGCCGGACGAGGACATGGAGATCGTTCAGTCCCTGGCGAAGTGGAAAAGATGGGCTTTAGGCCATTATGGCTTTGAGCCGGGCGAGGGCCTTTACACCAACATGGACGCCATCCGCCGGGACGAGGACCTGGACAACCTGCACAGCATCTATGTGGACCAGTGGGACTGGGAGCGCGTCATCACCAAGGAGCAGCGTACCAAAGAGACTTTGATCGACACTGTTCGCACCATCTTCAAGGTCATCAAGCACATGGAGCACGAGGTGTGGTACAAGTATCCGGAGGCTGTTTACCATCTGCCGGACGACATTAAGTTCATCGACTCCGAGGAACTGCGTCAGATGTATCCGGACCTGGACGGAAAGGGCCGCGAGAACGCCATCTGCAAAGAGTACGGCGCAGTTTTCATCATGCGCATCGGCGACAAGCTGGGCGACGGCCAGCCACATGACATGCGCGCGCCGGACTACGACGACTGGCAGTTAAATGGCGACATTCTGTTCTGGTTCGAGCCGTTGCAGCAGGCCTTCGAGATTTCCTCCATGGGCATCCGTGTCAGCGAGGAGAGCATGATGGAGCAGTTGGAAAAAGCCGGCCAGCTGGAAAAACTTCAGCTGCCGTATCATAAAATGATCATGAACAAGGAGCTGCCATACACCATCGGCGGCGGCATCGGACAGTCCCGTCTGTGCATGCTGCTTTTGGGCAAGGCGCACGTTGGAGAGGTTCAGGCGTCAATCTGGCCGGAAGAAATGCATAAGGCATGCGAGGCGGTCAACATTCACTTACTTTAATTTTCATTGCCGCGACAGCGAAAGCTGCTCGCGGCATTATCGTATAAGGGGAAAACTATGAATCCATTAAAGAAGAAAGTAAACAAAATCATAAATAGCGTAGTGGACCATGCCATGGGCAACAACCTGTCCCAGGATTCCATGGAAGCCAAGGGCGACCGATATATGGATCCGGAAGAGTCCGCATGCGCACGCCTGGCAGCAGCGGAAAGCTGCGTGCTTTTGAAAAACAACGGCGTGCTTCCGCTGAATCTGGAAAAAGAAATCGCTGTCTTCGGACGCTGCCAGCAGGACTGGTTTTATGTAGGCTATGGCAGCGGCGGCGACGTGAATGCGCCTTACCAGGTGAACTTCATCGACGGTTTGGACAACGCGGGCGCGGCTTACAATAAGAAGCTGGCGGACATGTACAAGGCCTTCAGCAAGGACCCGGCGACGGAAGTGGACAACGGCTACTGGGGTCATTGGCCGATGAATTATCCGGAAATGAAAGTCGCGGACAGAGACGTGAAGGCGGCGGCGGAAACTGCAGACGTGGCGGTGGTCATTATCGGCCGCGCTGCCGGTGAAGACCGCGAGAACACATTGACTCCGGGCAGCTACTATCTGACCGGCGAGGAAACCCATCTGCTGGAGCAGGTGACTGCGGACTTCCAAGAGACCGTTGTTCTGATGGACATCGGCAACATTATTGATATGGCATGGCTGGAGAAATTCGGCGACAAGATTTCCGGGCTGATGATTGTTTGGCAGGGCGGAATGGAGAGCGGCAACGCGGTCTGTGATTGCCTTTACGGAAAAGAAAATCCGAGCGGTAAGCTGGCGGACACCATCGCTGTTTCTTACGAGGCCTATCCAAGCAGCACCAACTTCGGCGGAAAAGAGTTCAACGATTATGCCGAGGGCATCTTCATGGGCTACCGTCACTTCGAGAAGTTTGCGCCGGAGAAAGTCCTTTATCCATTTGGTTACGGTTTGTCTTATACGAATTTTGAATATGAAATCGCAGGCTTTGAGGTGGAGGAGACTGTTGGATGCGAAACTGCAGGTATTGAAACCAGCGAAGTGATTGTTGAGACTTTACAGGCAAACGAGCCAGAGCAACATGACGCAGAGTGCCTCGACCCAGAGTACCATGACGCAGAGTGCCTCGACCCAGTGACGATCACCGCTTCCATAAAAGTAACCGACGTCGGTAGCGTGGCAGGCAAAGAGTCTGTTCTGCTCTGGTGCCATCAGCCGGAAGGCAAATTAGAAAAAGCAAAAAGAGTTTTGGCAGGCTTTGGCAAGACGGGCGTTTTAGAGCCAGGCCAATCCGAAACTTTAGAAA
>JAZUGA010000199.1:0-17877 GCA_045640945.1 Lachnospiraceae bacterium
GAAATGCGCAAAAACTCATTTTCGGAGCACAAAGAGACCTAAATTACCTGAAAAAGGTCACTGAAAACGCAAAAGTGCGCATAAAAAGGCCCAAAGGTCACTGAAAACGCAAAAGCGCGCATAAAAAGGCCCAAAGGTCACCGAAAACGCAAAAGCGCGCATAAAAAGGCCCAAAGGTCACTGAAAATGCAAAAGTGCGCATTAAAGCAGCGTACAACAGCCTAGAAACGCATAGAAAAGCATACAACAGCATAGAACAGCCTACAACAGCCTAGAAGAGCATCGCCCGCATCTATTTATTCGAAAATTCTTTTAAACTGCCGTCTTTCATTACATAAATTACTGTAATGTTCTCTGGGCAGGTTTTCACATAGTTTTCCGCATATTCCGGACCAGTCACGAACAAAGTTGTGGATAAGATGTCCGCCATACCGGAGTCGCGGTAGATAACCGTAACGGAAGCCACATCCGATTCCACCGGCTGACCCGTTTTCGGATCCAGAATGTGGTGGTACCATCTGCCTCCCTCTTCAAAGTAGCGCTGGTAAATACCGGAAGTTACAACTGATTCTCCGGAAGCTTCCACCGTAGAAACATATTCTTCGCTGCCTTTTTCCGGCTTGGAGATTCCAATCTGAAACTTGGAGCCGTCCGGCTTCTTTCCAATCGTAATAACGTTGCCGCCTAAGTTCAGCAGGGCAGATTCCACGCCTTCTTCCAACAACTTATTCTTCAGCTTTTGGCCCATGTAGCCTTTCGCCATGCCTCCTAAATCGATGGACAAAGCAGCATCATCACTGGTGACATAGCCTCCCGGATTGGATTCTTCTGCATCGGTGACAAAAATTTCTTCCAGATGAATCTTCTCATAACCCGTATGGCTTAAAGTTTCCGCAAGAAGGGCCTGCTCCGGAACATGTGGCTCTTCTCCGGTAAAGTCCCAAAGGTCCGAAACCTCTCCCAAAGTAAAATCAAAGGCGCCGTCGGATTCTTCCGCCGCCTCATAGGCCATGGTCAGCGCCTGGAACAGGACTTTGCCTGCAAAAAAGTCTTCCCCTTTATGCAGCGATTCGTTTAGCGCAAAAAGCTCACTGTTTTCGTTGGTCCTGGAAAAAACAAGCTCCAGCTCCGACAGGTAAGCCAGAGCATCATTTACTGCTTTTTCATCCTTTTTATCATAGTAGGTAATGGTCACTACCGTGTCACAGGCAAAAGTGGTAACAGTCTTCTGAAAAGAAGAACCACAGGACGTGCAAAAGAGCATACAAACAAGAACCAGCGACGCTAGTAGAAATGCTGAAAATCTTTTGAAAATATAACGGTTTTTTTCAGTTTTCACTGTAGTAAAATCCTTGTCAACTGATACTGATAATGCTAAAATAAACGACAAATATCGTTATACTGACGGATTATAGCCATTTGTAGCCAAATCCATAAATCAAAAGCGATTGTATCATAAAGAAAGGAAAAGGAAAAGTGAAAGCAAAATACTTAAAAAGCATTCACGTACCGCACTATAAGCGTACAGCTGGTGACATCCCTAATAGAATGGACCTTCCTAAATCTGTTACTATTCCTATGTCCATGCATATCGGTGCTCCTTGCACGCCAATAGTAAAAGTTGGAGATCATGTTGCGATCGGACAGGTTATCGGGGATTCAACAGGATTCGTTTCTGCTCCAATTCATGCTTCCATTTCTGGTACTGTAAAAGTTGTAGATAACATCCTTATGTCAAGCGGTGCTTTAACAACTGCAGTTACCATTGAGAGCGATGGACTGGGCGAAGTATACAGCGAAGTAAAACCCCCTGTAGTTACTGATTTTGATTCCTTCATTGATGCGGTTCGTGCCAGCGGCTGCGTAGGTCTGGGAGGCGCAGGATTCCCAACAGCAGCTAAGCTGAAAGTTGACCCGGACAAGGTTGACTACATTCTCGTTAATGGTGCTGAATGTGAGCCTTACATTACAGCTGACACCCACACTATGATAGACAGAACAGACCGTCTGACCAAAGGTCTGGATGCATTACGTTGGTTCTATCCAAAGGCTGAAATCGTTGTTGGTATTGAAGACAACAAGAAAATCGCCATCGAATCCGTAAAAGAGATTACCGATAAAATGGATCGAGCTCGTGTTCAGATTCTTCCTGCATCCTACCCACAGGGCGGTGAAAAAGTTCTTATTTATAACTGCACACATCGTATCGTTCCGGCAGGCAAGCTTCCAATCGACGTAGGCTGCATCGTTATCAATGCAACTACCGTATCCTTCATTGGAAAATACCTGATGACAGGTATGCCTCTGGTAACAAAGTGTATCACCGTTGACGGTGGCGCTGTTAAGTTACCACAGAACCTGATCGTTCCAATCGGAACCAGCATGATGGATGTAGCAGAAGCCTGCAATGGTCTGAAAGGTGATCCTTTCAAGATTCTTTACGGCGGCCCAATGATGGGTATTGCAGTTCCGGATATGGAACAGCCGATCTTAAAGAGTACCAACGCAGTTCTGTTCCTGACAGAAAAAGAAGCAAAGATCACAAAGCCTTCCGCATGTATTCACTGCGGACGCTGCGTAGATGCTTGCCCATTGAACTTAGAGCCTACAGCTTTAGAGCATGCTTGCATTGCAAAGGATGCTGACGAGCTGAACAAACTCAACATTATGCTTTGCATGGAATGTGGTTCCTGCGCATTTGTATGCCCGGCTAAGAGAAACCTGGTAGAAAGCCATAAGCTGGCGAAAGCATTGGTAAAGGAGGTACAGGCTAAATGAATCGTTTAACTGTTTCTGTATCGCCTCACATCCGTTCCGGAAATACAACACAGAAGATTATGCTGGACGTAATCATTGCCCTTATGCCGGCACTGATCGTTTCCATCATTCTTTACGGTTTCCGTGCTCTTCTTCTGACCGTGGTTTCCGTAATCACCTGCGTTTTAGGCGAATTAATTTTTGAAAAACTCCTGCATCGTGAACTGACCATCATGGACCTGTCTGCAGTAGTTACCGGTATTCTGGTAGCGTTCAACGTACCTGTAGCCATGCCAATCTGGATGGTTGTTGTTGGTGCAATCTCAGCTATCATCCTCGGAAAGATGCTTTTCGGTGGATTGGGCTGTAACTTCATGAACCCAGCTTTAGTTGGTCGTATTGTTATGATGTTCTCCTTCACAACAGCGATGACTACCTATACAGCTCCTGCTGGAACAGTGGATGCTTTAACATCTGCTACTCCTCTTGCTGTTATGGGCAACTTAGACTGGAGCTATTTTAAAGATTTAGTATTAGGTATCCACGGTGGTGTTATCGGCGAGACTTGCTGCTTAGCACTTTTAGCTGGTGGTATCTACTTAATCATTCGTAAGGTTATTAAACCTATCATTCCTCTTTGTTACATTGGTTCCCTGATGCTGTTCACATGGATCTTTGGCGGCCCACAGCCTGTTCTTTCCGTATTTGCAGGCGGCGTTTTCTTAGGCGCATTCTTCATGGCAACAGACTATGTAACCAGTCCAATCACAAATTGGGGCAAAGTTATATTCGGATGCTTCATCGGTTTCATTACCGCTGTTATCCGTGTATTTGGTAACTATACAGAGGGCGTAACCTTCGCTATTATCCTGGCAAATATTCTTGTTCCTTATATTAATGACTTAACAAGAAGAAAACCTGTTGGTGCCATTGTGCAGAAGAAGGAAAAAGGGAAGAAGGTGAAAACAAATGACTGAAGAAAAGAAGAAAAACGGTCTGTTTCAGGAAATGATTAAGCCTGTTTTGGTTCTTTTGATCATCGCAGGCGTTGTTGCTGCCTTACTTGCTTTCGTCCACAATATTACCGAACCTATCATTGAAGAAAATACCCGTATTGCAGCAGAGCAAGCTCGTATGGAAGTTCTTGAAGGAGCTACCTCCTTTACGGAAATCCCTTACGATGCAGAGAAGTTCAACATTACCAGCGCTTACAAAGAAGATTCTGGCCTTGGTTATGTTTTCACCTCTGCAAACAAAGGTTATGGCGGAGACGTAGTTGTTACAGTAGGTCTTGATGCAAACGGAAACATCGTTGGAATCAAGGCAGACGTTTCAACTGAAACTTCCGGCGTTGGCTCAAAAGCCGGCGATGAAAAATACCTTTCCAACTACATGGGTATTTCCGGAGGCGTTGATGGCATTGATACTATTTCCGGCGCTACATACTCTAGCTCAGCTGTTAAGACAGGTGTTGCTTCTGTACTTGAAGCCTTTGCAGAATTAAAGTAAGGGGGGCTAAGAGATGAAAAAGAGTAAATGGAAAATTTTTACAAATGGTATTTTTAAAGAGAATCCAGTTCTGATCCTCTTATTAGGATGCTGCTCCGTTCTGGCTATTTCCGTAACCGTTCAGGGTGCTCTTGGTATGGGTGCTGCTTTAACATTCGTACTGGTAGGATCAAACGTAGTTATCTCCCTTTTAAGAAAAATTATTCCGGACAAAGTCCGTATCCCATGTTTCATCGTTGTTATTGCAACCTTCGTAACATTGGTTGAAATGATCACCGAAGCTTACCTGCCGGATCTGTACAGCTCCTTAGGTATCTTCCTTGCACTGATCGTAGTTAACTGTATCGTATTAGGCCGTGCGGAAATGTTCGCATCCAAGAATAATGTAATCGACAGTTTACTGGATGGTCTTGGAATGGGTATCGGCTACACCGTAGTTATCTGTGCGATTGCTGTTGTTCGTGAGCTCTTCGCTTCCGGAACAATCTATGGCTTACGCATTATCCCTGAAGGATATCAGATTGGTATCATCGGCCAGACTCCTGGTGGATTCTTACTTTTCGGAGTAGCTATGGCAGTTCTGATTTTTGCATTAGGCAAAAAAGGCAAAAAGTTCGATCCTAGAATCGGTTGTGACGGCGCATGCGGTAACTGCAACTTAGGCTGTGAAAACCGCATCACTGATATTAAAAAAGAAGAGGAAACGGAGGTGGAGAAATAAATGGCAGGCGCAACTAAACTTTTATTAATCGCATTCTCTATGATCTTCACCGAGAACTACGTTCTGGTACAGTTCATTGCTATCTGTCCATTCCTCGGTGTATCAAAGAAACTTGACTCCAGCGTTGGTATGTCAGGCGCAGTTATTTTCGTTATGACTCTGGCATCCGCTGTAACATGGTTGATTTACAACTTCATCATGGTTCCATTACACATCGAATACCTTTCAACAATCATCTTTATCCTTGTCATTGCGGCATTGGTACAGTTCGTTGAAATCGTTCTGAAGAAGTTCTTGAAACCATTATATAATTCTCTGGGAATTTACCTTCCACTGATCACAACAAACTGTGCAGTATTAGCAGTTACTCTGCTCAACATCACAAACTCTTACAACTTCTTAGAGTCTGTAATTGATGGTTTTACAGCAGGTGTAGGTTTCGGCCTTGCTATGATCCTGTTCTGCGGTGTTCGTAAAGCTATTGAGAGAGCAAAACCTCCAAAATGCTTCGAAGGTCTTCCTATTACACTGGTTGCAGCAGCATTAACCAGTATGACATTTATGGGCTTCACCGGCATTGCCGATGCATTATTCAAATAAGGAGGAAAAGCTATGAATCCAATTTTAACAGCGGTTCTGATTTTAGCAGCCATCGGTGCAGTAGCAGCTATCCTTCTTGTACTGGCATCGAAATTCCTCGCTGTTCCTGTAGACGAGAGCTTTACAAAAGTTCGTGAATGTCTGCCAGGAGCAAACTGCGGTGGATGTGGATATCCAGGATGCGACGGTTATGCTCAGGCTATCGTAGATGGAACAGAAACAGAAATTAACAAATGTGCAGCCGGCGGCGCAACATCCCTGGAAGCACTTGCAAAGGTTACTGGTCGTGAAGCCGTAGCAGCTGAGCCATTGCTGGCTTACGTTTGCTGTCTTGGAAATAACGACACAACCTTAAAGAAAGAACATTATGTTGGACAGACAAGCTGTAAAGCTGCTAAGCTGCTTTTCGCAGGCGATGGAGCATGCTCCTTTGGCTGCCTTGGCTATGGCGACTGTGCAGTAGCTTGTCCGGAACAGGCAATTAATATTATTAACGGTCTGGCTCATGTTAACGACGTAAGATGCCAGGGCTGCGGTGCTTGTATGAGAGCTTGCCCACAGCATGTTATCCGTATTTTACCTGCTTCCAAGAAGATTATCGTTAAATGTAAAAACTGTGAAAAGGGTGTTCACGTTACAAAGATCTGCAAGGCTGGATGTATCGGCTGCGGTTTATGCACAAGAAAATGTCCTTCAGAAGCAATCACTTTAGTAAACAACCTGGCAACAATTAATCCGGAAAAATGTACCGACTGTGGCGTATGTAAAGAAGCTTGCCCAAGAAAGTGCATCCTGTAAGGAACGTATTGTGAAGGGATTTATTTCACGTTACAAAAAAGACATAATCATCATAGGTTTAATTTTAGTATTCGCGCTTCTTTCCTTTGTGGTCTTAAGACTCACAAGGGAAAGAGGCGCTTTTGCCGAAGTTTCCATGAATGGAGAAACAGTGGCAACCTACAGCTTAAGCGAAGACCGTCAGGAAACCTTCCGTACTGCTGACGGGGCTTATAACATCGTCTGCATTGAAGACGGTAAAGTTTATGTATGTGAGGCGGACTGCAGGGACGGTCTGTGCATGCAGCAGGGAAAGAAGTCCGATATCGGAGAAACTATTGTATGCCTGCCTCATAAATTCGTGATTACTGTGACAGGAGGAGAACAATGAGTACAAAAAAAGTTGCCATCTTAGCTGCCTGCACAGTTTTAGCTTTAGGACTTTCCTATGTGGAAAGCCTGATTCCTTTCTTTGGGGGAGTTCCCGGAATGAAAGTGGGACTTCCGAATCTTGTAATATTTTTCCTGCTTTATAAAATGTCCTGGAAAGAGGCGGCTTTAGCATCCGCCTTAAGAATGGATATTACTTTCCTGCTTTTCGGAAATCTGATCAGCCTGTTTTATTCGGCTGCAGGCGGCTTCATCAGCATTCTTCTCATGACGATCTTGAGCAGAAAAACCAAGTTATCCAAATTAACGGTCAGCATTGTTGGCGCCGTAAGCCATAATGTGGGCCAGATCTTAGTAGCCATGATCTTATTGGATGCATGGCAGATTGTATATTATCTCCCGGTGCTGGTTGTATTCGCAGTCTTTTCCGGACTGGCAATCGGTATCATTTCCAGTATTCTGATTAAGCGAATTAAAATCTGAGTACAAAAATTATTCACAATTTTCGGCTATGATATTTGTATGTTGTACAGAAAAAAATACAATTTATTGTATTTCTTTTTGTATGGTGTTATAATTATACTTGCGGGGAATTGGTTTATCGTTAAACCAAACCATTCGTAGAATAGTTACGGAGGCTGATATGGCTCAGGAAACATTACAGAAAATCAGAGAAGTTGAAGAAAATTCAAAAGAAATCATAAAGAATGCGGACGCGGAAAAAGATGATATTATCCGCAAGGCGAACAGAGACGCGGAACTGCTGATGCAGGATACGATAGCAGAAGCTTCGAAAATAGCGAAAGCTTCTGTAGAAGAAGTGGAAAAGACGAAAGATGATGTTCTTGCCGTAGCAGAACAGAGAGCAGACAGCGTCATTGAGCAGTATCGTCAGAAAGCAGAAAGCAAGAAAGATGAAGCAATACAGATGATTATTGCGGAAATCGCATAATCATTTACCGGAGGTATATATATGGCTGTTCTTGCCATGAAGCGAATCAGCATATACGGATTGAAGAATGAAAGCAAGCCGATTCTGGAAAAGGTCCAGAGAGCCGGCGTTGTTGAAATTCAGGACTTTGTAGCAGAAGATGAGGTGTTTAAAAAAGTAAAAATGCCGATTTCTGCTTCTGAGTTTGAGCGCAATATCCGTGATGCGGAATCCGCTTTGGAAATATTAAATTCATATAAAGAAGAAAAAAGCGGCCTCTTATCTTCCTTTAAGGGCAGAGATGTTGTGGAAGAGGAAGAGTACGATACTTTCTATAAAAAGCTTGCGGACACGAAAAAGACCGTAAGCAGAATTTTAGACCTTTCCAGAGAAGTAAATGAGAAAAACGGTGAAATCTTAAGAGCCCAGCAGCAGTTGGAAATGCTGGTTCCATGGGAGTCTCTGGATGTTAAGCTGAACACCGCCCAGACCGGAAAAACCGCCATATTCATCGGTGCGATTCCGGGCCAGAAAACGGTAGAGGAAATTTTAGAAGGCATGGAAGCAGCTCTTCCTGTTGATGTAGACATTATCAGCAAGGATGCGACCCAGACCTGCGTTATGGTAATTTCCTTAAAGGAGAAAAAGGAAGAAGCGTCCCAGGCGTTAAGAGCCATGGGCTTCGCTTATCCGGCTATCATGGTTCCTTATACTCCGACCGAATATAAACAGCAGCTTCTGGAAGAAATTGAAAAATATAAAAGCGAAATTGAAACAGCGGAAAACGAGATCGTTTCCTACAACGATAAACGTCCGGAAATAAAATTCCTTCAGGACTATCAGTCCATTCGTGCGGAAAAATATGACGTGGCCAGCTCCCTCCCTCAGTCGGAGCATGCTTTTGTCCTTTCCGGTTACATTCCGGAAATCTATATTAAGGACCTGGAGAAGACTCTGGAACCGTATTCCGTAACCATGGAAGTGGAAGATGTAGGCGCGAAAGAAGATTCGCCGGTTGTATTGAAGAACAATGCCTTCTCTGCTTCCGTACAGGGAGTTGTAGAAAGCTATGCGCTTCCGGCTAAGGGCGAAATTGACCCGTCCTTCCTGATTTCCCTGTTCTACTTTGTATTCTTTGGATTCATGTTATCCGATGCCGCTATTGGCCTGCTGATTTTCATCGGCGCAGGAGTTCTTCTTCTGAAGAATAAGAACATGGAGACCGGATTGCGCAACAATGTGAAGCTGTTCATGTGCGGTGGAATCAGCGCAATCTTCTTCGGAGTATTGTTTGGAAGTTACTTTGGAGACTTTCTGTCCGTTGTTTCGTCCCACTTCCTCGGAAAACCATTAGTGGTTAAACCGTTATGGCTGGACATGACGACCCATCCAATGACGGCCCTGACTTTAGCTTTGATTATGGGTGTTATCCATATTTTCACTGGTCTTGCAGCCAGCGGATATCAGCTTCTGAAGAAGAAAAAAGTAGCAGATTTCATCTTCGATGTTGTCATCTGGTACGTAGTTTTAGGCGGACTCCTTGTGAAATGTCTGGCTACCCAGATGATCATGGATATCTTAGGCGGTGGAGCTGCTCCTCCATTCTCACCGGAAGTAGGTAATATCGGACTTTATGCCGCAGCCGCAGGAGCGATCGTTATTCTCTTCATGGGAGGCAGAAGCTCGAAAAACTGGGGCAAGAGACTGCTGAAGGGCGCATATGCCCTCTACGGAATTACCGGATATCTGTCCGACGTATTATCTTATTCCAGACTTTTAGCGTTAGGTCTTGCAACAGGTGTTATTTCCTCCGTTGCAAATATGATCGGAACCATGTTTGGAACCGGATTCTCCGGAATTGTGATTTTCATACTGGTATTCCTTATCATCAACGCAGTTAACATTGGTATTAATACGCTTGGTGCTTATGTACACACCAACCGTTTACAATACGTAGAATTCTTTGGACGGTTCTATGAAGGCGGTGGAAGACCGTTTGAACCGTATAGTATTAAAACGAAATATTATAAATTTAAGGAGAAATAAAAATGATTGAATTCTTACAAGCAAACATGGGTACAGTATTGTCCTTATTGGGTGCAGCTTTAGCAGCCAGCCTTGCAGGTGTAGGTTCCGCAAGAGGTGTAGGCCTTGCAGGCGAAGCAGCAGCCGGAGTTGTTGGAGAAGATCCTACAAAATTCGGTAAAGTTATGGTACTTCAGCTGCTTCCTGGTACACAGGGTATTTATGGATTGATTATTGCATTCATTACCTTGTCACAGACCGGTATTTTAGGCGGAGATGCAAGCATTTCCATCGCAAGGGGTTTAATTTATCTTTGCGCATGTCTTCCTATTGCCATTGCAGGTTATTTCTCAGCAATTTCACAGGGCAAAGCAGCCGCAGCATCCATCGGTGTTGTTGCAAAGAAACCGGAACAGTTCGGTAAAGCTATGATTTTCCCTATCATGGTTGAAACTTACGCAATCTTAGCATTACTGGTTTCTATTCTTGCAATCAACGGAGCAGGTAATGTTCCATTCTAATTAAGGAGTATTGTTCCATGAGTGGACTTGAAAAAATAATTGAACAAATAAATAAAGAAGCCACCGATACTGCGAATGAAACAATTAGCCTGGCCAATGCGGAAGCGGAAAAAATTCTGAAAAAAGCGCAGGAAGATGCAGAAGCAAAACGGGAAGAAATTCTGGCTCAGTCGAAGCTGGACGTTTCTGCAGCTGCAAAACAGGTACAGTCCCTGGCTGCCCAGACCGAAAAGAAAAAACTTCTTGTTGCGAAGCAGGAAATCATTGACGGCATTATCGATTCCACCTTGGAGTATCTGAAGAACATGGATGCTCCGGAGTATTTTGCAATCATCGATAAAATGATTGAGAAGTACGCAGGACAAGATGCCGGCATGATTCAGTTCAATGAAAAGGATCTGGCAAGAGTACCGGATTCTACCATTGCGCTGGCAAAACAGAAGAATTTAACCCTGTCCGACAATCCAGTGGATATTTCCGGCGGATTTGTTCTGGCCTATGAAAACATTGACGAGAATTGTTCTTTTGATGGACTTTTCCTGGCTTTGAGAGAGACTTTGCAGGACAAAATCGGGCAAATACTGTTCAGCTGATTTTCGTGATTCTATGATTTTTATGTAAGAAAGGAGCGAGGTTTATGGGCGAAAAACTGTTACCAGAAGGATTGTTCGCTTCACAGGTCGCACAGATCCGCGCAAAAGAAAGTAGGCTGCTCAGTGATAAGGACCTTCAAAAATTAATGCAGAGCGATTCCTTTGAGGAATGTCTCCGGTTCCTTCAGGACCGTGGATGGGGCTCTGGTGATGATTTGACGGCAGAACAACTTTTACGGAGTGAACGGGACAAATTATGGGAAGCAATGCGTGGAATGTGTAACGAACAGGAAATGCGTATTTTCGATATTTTCCGTCTTCCGAAAGATTATCATAATTTTAAAGCCGCAATTAAAGAAGCGTACGTGCAGAAATCGGTTCCAAACATTTACTTAGAGGGCGGAACCCTTCCGATAGAAAAAATAAAAGACGCTGCAGCCAGTGGTGAGTTTTCCGGATTTCCGGCTCAGCTTTCCAATGCAGCTTCTCAGGCAAGGGAGATTTTATTCCACTCCGGAGACTCCCAGATGTGCGACGTTATTTTAGACCGGGCTGCATTGCTTGCCATGAAGCAGGCCGCAAAAGAGGCAGACAACGATCTTCTGAAAAGTTATGCGGAATTAAAATGTGTAGCAGCAGATATCAATATTGCAATAAGAGCTTGTAAAGCAAAAAAGAACATGGATTTTCTGCAGAAAGCTTTTGCAGAATGTGACAGCATTTCTGTAAGCGGGCTTATGGCAGCAGCTACGGAAGATATTGATGCGATTTACGCATATCTGGAAAAATCTTCTTATGCAGATGCTATCGATGCAATTAAAGAAAGCCCGGCAGCTTTTGACCGCTGGTGTGATAACCGTATCATCACCATGATTCGGCCGCAGAAATATAATCCGTTCACGATTTCTCCATTAGTAGCCTATGTAGTGGCAAAAGAGAATGAAATTAAATCCGTCAAGATTATTCTTTCCGGAAAAGTGAACCAGTTACCGGAGGAAAAGGTGAAAGAAAGGTTGAGGGAGTCATATGTATAGAATAGGTGTTCTTGGCGATTTAGACTCCATCTACGGTTTTGCGACCTTAGGACTGGAGGTATGGCCAGTAAACGATGCCGAAGAAGGCAAACGAGTTCTGAAAGAAATGGTTGGCACCGGATTTGGCGTTATATATATTACCGAAAGCCTTTACGAGGAAATTCTGGAAGATGTTGCGAAAGAAAAAACCCATCATCTTCCGGCCATCATTCCGATTCCGGGAATCCGTGGCAACACGGGCCGTGGCATGAGGGATGTAAAACGTCTCGTAGAGCAGGCAGTCGGTTCTGATATTATTTTTAATGATTAAGAAAAGCACAAGTATTAAGAAAGGCTTGGTACATAAATTATGAGCATAGGTACAATTAAAAAAGTGGCCGGACCATTGGTTGTAGCGAAGGGCATGAGAGATGCCAATATGTTCGACGTTGTCCGTGTAAGTAATCAAAGACTGATCGGTGAGATCATTGAGATTCACGGCGATGAAGCATCCATTCAGGTTTATGAGGAAACCACCGGCTTAGGACCGGGGGAACCGGTAGAATCCACAGGTGCTCCTTTAAGTGTAGACTTAGGACCTGGACTGATCGGCAGTATTTTCGACGGTATCCAGAGACCGCTGGTTAAGATAAAAGAGCTGACAGGAAACAGCCTGACAAAGGGTGTAGAAGTACCTGCTTTGGATAGAGAAAAGAAATGGACGTTTGTTCCTACTGTTGCTGTTGGCGCTGAAGTAGAAGGCGGCGACATTATCGGTACCGTAAAGGAAACCCCTGTTGTTGAGCAGAGAATCATGGTTCCAAACGGCGTAAAGGGAAAAATCGTCCGTATTGAAGGCGGCGAATTTACTCTGGAAGAAAGCGTTGCTGTTGTAGAAGACGAAAAAGGAAAACAGACGGAAGTTTGTCTCCTTCAGAAATGGCCGGTTCGTGTAGGCCGTCCATATAAAAAGAAACTGTCCCCAGACATTCCTCTGGTAACCGGACAGCGTGTTATTGATACTTTATTCCCAATCGCAAAAGGCGGTACCGCAGCCATTCCTGGACCTTTCGGTTCCGGTAAAACCGTTACCCAGCATCAGCTGGCAAAATGGTCCGAGGCAGACATCGTTGTTTACATCGGCTGTGGTGAGCGTGGAAACGAAATGACCGACGTTCTGAACGAGTTCCCGGAATTAAAGGACCCGAAGAGCGGTTATTCCTTAATGGAAAGAACGGTCTTAATTGCGAATACATCGGATATGCCTGTTGCAGCCCGTGAAGCTTCCATCTACGTAGGTATTACAATTGCAGAATACTTCCGTGACATGGGATATTCCGTAGCGCTGATGGCAGACTCCACCTCCAGATGGGCAGAGGCTCTTCGTGAAATGTCCGGCCGTCTGGAAGAAATGCCTGGTGAAGAAGGTTACCCGGCATACTTAGGAAGCCGTCTGGCTCAGTTCTATGAAAGAGCCGGCCGAGTTATTTCTAACGGTATTAGTCCAAGAGAAGGAGCTCTTTCCGTAATCGGAGCAGTTTCTCCTCCTGGTGGTGATATTTCCGAGCCAGTTGCTCAGGCAACTCTTCGTATTGTAAAGGTATTCTGGGGACTGGATGCCAACCTGGCTTACCAGAGACATTTCCCAGCGATCAACTGGCTGACCAGTTATTCCTTATATGCTACGGATATGAGCAAATGGTTTGATGAAAGTGTAGAAGGCAACTGGACCGAATGCAGAGCCCGCTTCATGCAGATTTTAAGTGATGAGGCAGCTCTTCAGGAAATCGTACAGTTGGTCGGCATGGATGCTCTTTCTTCTGCAGACCGTCTGAAGATGGAAGCAGCTCTTTCCATTCGTGAAGACTTCCTGCATCAGGACTCCTTCCACGAGGTAGATACTTACACTCCTCTTCTGAAGCAGTTCCGCATGATGCAGCTGATTTTAGCTTACTATGATCAGTCCTTAGCAGCTCTTAACGCCGGCGTTGATATGAATGATTTAATCAACATGCAGGTTCGAGAGAAAATCGGCCGTTACAAATATACGACCATGGACCGTATCGAAGATGCTTATCAGAACATTTTAGATGAGCTGAAACATGAAATTGAGAATTTAATGGTAAAGGAGGACTAAACCATGCCAAAAGAGTATCGTACAATTCAGGAAATCGCAGGTCCTCTGATGCTGGTTCAGGGCGTTGAGAACGTAGCCTATAACGAAATGGGCGAAATTGAACTGGCAAGCGGCGAAAAGAGACGTTGCAAAGTTCTGGAAATAGATGAAACAAACGCACTGGTACAGCTTTTCGAAAGCTCTACAGGTATCAACCCTCAGGACAGTAAAGTTCGTTTCCTGGGAAGAGCCATGGAACTGGGCGTATCGGAAGACATGCTGGGCCGTGTATTTAACGGTTTAGGCCGTCCGATCGATGATGGTCCGGAAATCCTTCCGGAAAAGAGAATGGATATTAACGGTCTTCCAATGAACCCGGCAGCCAGAAAATACCCTCAGGAGTTTATCCAGACTGGTGTTTCCGCTATCGACGGACTGAACACTCTGGTTCGTGGACAGAAGCTTCCAATCTTCTCCATGAGTGGTCTGCCACATGCAGAATTAGCAGCCCAGATTGCCCGTCAGGCAAAGGTTCGTGGAACCGATGAGCAGTTCGCAGTAGTATTCGCTGCTATGGGTATTACGTTCGAAGAGGCAGACTTTTTCACCAGATCCTTTACGGAAACCGGCGCTATTGACCGAACCGTTATGTTCATCAACCTGGCAAATGACCCAGCAGTAGAACGTCTGGCTACTCCTCGTATGGCCCTTACTGCTGCAGAGTACTTAGCATTCGAAAAAGAAATGCATGTACTGGTTATTTTAACAGATATTACTAACTACGCCGATTCTCTCCGTGAGGTCAGCGCAGCGAAGAAAGAAGTTCCGGGACGCCGTGGCTATCCTGGATACATGTACACCGACTTAGCTACCATGTATGAAAGAGCTGGCCGTCAGGAAGGAAAGAACGGTTCCATCACTATGATTCCAATTCTGACCATGCCAGAAGATGATAAGACCCATCCAATCCCTGACCTTACGGGTTACATTACAGAGGGGCAGATTATCTTAAGCCGTGAATTATACCGTCAGGGCATTATGCCTCCAATCGACGTTCTTCCATCTCTTTCCCGTCTGAAAGATAAAGGAATCGGCGAAGGCAGAACCAGAGCTGACCATGCCAACACTATGAACCAGCTGTTCGCAGCTTACTCCCGTGGAAAAGAAGCGAAGGAACTGATGGTCGTATTAGGCGAGGCTGCTTTAAGTGACATGGACAAGATTTATGCGAAGTTCTCTGACGAGTTTGAGAAACTTTACGTTTCCCAGGGCTTTGATGCCAACCGAGACATTTTAGAGACTCTGGACCTTGGCTGGGATCTGTTACGCATCCTTCCAAGAAGCGAACTGAAACGTATTAAAGACGAATTCCTGGATGAATACTACGAGAAATAATTTATTGAGGAAAATCAATGGCACAAAAGAAACAGATTAACCCGACCCGTATGGAGCTGACGAAACAGAAGAAAAAGTTAGCTACCGCAGTCCGGGGACATAAATTATTAAAAGATAAACGAGATGAACTGATGCGTCAGTTCCTGATTCTCATCCGCGAAAATAAAGAGCTTCGTGAGAAAGTAGAAAAAGGTATCGCAGCAGCCAATAAAGATTTCGTTCTGGCAAAAGCAGGTATGGAAGATGAAGAGGTAAATGCTGCTTTCATCGCTCCTTCCCAGAGCGTTGCTTTGAATGTTAATTTCAAGAATGTTATGAGCGTTGAGCTGCCGATTTTCGAGTGCAAAACCAGAACTGCAGACGAAAATGATATCTATTCTTACGGATACGCGTTTACATCCAGCGACTTGGATGGCGCAGTCGCGTCCATTTCCAGCGTGTTCCAGGACATGTTACGTTTGGCGGAGGTTGAAAAGAGCTGCCAGCTCATGGCCCGGGAAATTGAAAACACAAGGCGCCGAGTAAATGCTTTGGAGCATGTCATCATTCCTACCGCTCAGGAGAACATCAAATACATCCAGATGAAACTGGACGAAAATGAGCGAAGCACTCAGATCCGTCTGATGAAAGTTAAGGACATGATGTTAGAGGATGCTCACCATTACAAAGAAAAAGCAGAAGCGAAATTCAAAGAAGCTCAGTAATTTTACTGTTGGAAAAGACTTACCCGGCCGTAGCAAAGACTTGCAACGGTCGGTTTTTTCTTATATATTAGTTATTTGGAAAGGAAGCAGAATTTCTTGAAAAAAATAGCAGTTACAGGACCAATCGGATATGAAACAGGGAAGGCTGTTTATGAGGAAAACAAGGCGACTTTGGACCTTAGATTTCCGAAGTTCTGGCTGAAAAATTTTCTGGAAGCAGAGCCTATTCCGAAGGACTGGAAATCCGATGGGACGGCTATTGAAATCACAGAAGGCGGTCTCTTCGGAGCTTTATGGCAGGCTTGCGAAGGAGAAAAAGAACTTTTCCATCCGTCTGGCTGTGAAGTGTATGTAGAGAAAATTCCTATCCTTCAGGAAGCGGTAGAAATCTGTGAGCTTTATGATGTGGACCCTTATGAAGCTTCTTCCAAAGGAATCTTTCTGATTGTGGATGAAGAAGAAAAAATTCGGAACTGTGGTGGACAACTGACCGTAATCGGAACCATGTGCGAGGGCAAGGACCGGGTAGTTGTCATGAAAGATAAAGAAACAAGAAGGTTCTTAACCCCTCCGAAAAGACAGGCCAAGGACCTGGCGAACCGGTAAAGGGTTCCGAAGAAACCGAAAAACAAGCGCATCAGCCTTCGGGCATTATATAAAAAGAAAAGGAGACAGCAATGAAAGAAGAATTATTAAGATTAATTCAGAACAATTCAAGAATCGAACTGAAGGACTTAGCAGTAATGTTAGGTGCGGAGGAAGCGGCTGTCGCCAACATGCTCCAGGATCTGGAGCAGGACGGAACAATCTGTGGATATTACACACTGATCAACTGGGACAATACCGATGAAGAGAAAGTGGATGCCCTGATTGAAGTAAACGTTACTACCGGACGCGAAATGGGATTCGATGCCATCGCAGAACGTATCTATAAATTTGATGAAGTAAAATCTTGCTACCTGATTTCGGGACGTTATGATTTCCTGATTATCTTAGAGGGCAAGACCATGCGCCAGGTTGCGAATTTCGTATCCAGCAAGCTGAGCCCGGTTGAATTCGTTAGCGGTACAGCAACCCACTTCATCATGAAGAGATACAAAGACTATGGCGCAGTATTGGGCCAGGTTAAAAAAGACGAAAGAGAGAAGATGACATTTTGAGAAATCCTATATCCAAAACAGCCAGAGAACTGCAGCCATCCGGAATCCGTAAATTCTTTGATGTAGTTGCAGAGATGCCGGATGCAATCTCCTTAGGCGTAGGCGAACCGGATTTCGATACACCTTGGCATATAAGAGAAGCTGGTATTTACTCTCTGGAAAAAGGCCGGACATTTTACACCTCCAATGCAGGCCTTATGGAATTACGACAGGAGGTTTCCAACTATTACGTTCGAAAACACAATTTAACATATGATCCAAAAAGCGAAGTTTTAATTACTGTCGGCGGCAGTGAAGCTATCGATATGGCTTTAAGAGCCATGTGCGACCCAGGCGACGAAGTGATTATTCCGGAGCCTTGCTACGTAAGCTATGTGCCATGTGCAAAATTAGCCGATGCTGTTCCAGTAACCATTCCGCTGAAAGAAGAAAACGAATTCCGCCTGACTCCGGAAGAATTTCTGGATGCCATTACCGAAAAAACGAAAGTTCTGATTTTAGCTTTCCCAAACAACCCGACCGGCGCTGTTATGGAAAGAGAAGACCTGGAAAAGATTGCAAAGATCTGCGTGGAGAAGGACATTTTCGTTATCAGCGATGAAATCTACGGCGAGCTTACCTATACCGGAAAGCCACATGTAACCATCGCTTCCTTAGAAGGCATG
>JAZUGA010000200.1:0-14592 GCA_045640945.1 Lachnospiraceae bacterium
GCTAAATCTCTGTCATGGAAGCAGAAATACTTGATGCCTAATTTATTCATCATTTCGAAGCCAGCATCAACTTTTGCTTTAGCCAGATCCATTGGATCATTTGTGCCAAAGGATTTGTCTATGGTTCCAACGCCGAACATATCGGTTCCATCAGCGCCAAGAGTATGCCACCAAGCCATGGCAAATTTCAGCTGTTCTTCTAAGGTCTTTCCTCTTACGATTCTCTTTGGGTCGTAATATTTATACGCAAATTTGTTTTTACTATCCGGTCCTTCATATTTTACTTCCGGAACATTTTCAAAAAATTCTCCCATTGTCCTTCTCCTTTATTTTTTCTTTCCGGTACCTTCTACGCTGTACCCGAATTTTCCAACTTTTTCACCAAGTTTGGAGTACTCTCCATGATTATACGCAACCAGGTTCATCTTGTCCATATTGCATAAGCCTTTTTCATCCATGTATTTTCCATCAACGGAAACTGCAGTAACTTCTGCAAGAAACATGTCATGACTTCCCAATTCCAGAACCTGTTTTACTTTGCACTCTAAGCTTACCGGACATTCCTCGATGCTTGGGCAGGCAACTGTTTTTGAAGCAACGGCTGTCAGGTTCATCTCCTTAAATTTATCAAAATCCCTTCCGGATTTTACGCCGCACCAATCCATTGCCTTGGCAGTGTCTTCATTTACCAGATTGATAACAAATTCCTTGGTGTCCGAAATAATGGAATGGGAAAACCGTTCCTTGCGGACGGAAATGCTTACCATGACAGGATCCGAACATACCGTTCCTACCCATGCTAAGGTAATGATATTCGGTGTTTCTCCCTCTCTGCCACAGCTGACCATAACTGCAGGGAGCGGATATAACATATTACCCGGTTTCCAATACTCTCTTGCCATAATGCCTCCTGAAAATCTATTTCCAATTATTTTTCAAAATTAATACTTTCTACTTCTACCTTAAACTGTGCTTTTAATTTCTTTAAGGTTTCCGGATCTTCCAGGCGTTCTGGTCCATTTCTGCGGATAGATTCCAGATTTAACAGGAATGCAAACCAATGAGCCTGACCGCTGACATCATATACATCACTCTTTTCTAAAGCGGTAATGGTAAACGGAGCAAGCATAGGAACGTTGATAATGCTTTCACTGGTTACAATGTACTCTTCTCCGAAAAGGGTCAGTTTTACTTTTCCTTCACGAACATAGAACTGTTCTCTCTGGCTATGATATTTATAGCTCATGGAAAAGCCTGGTTCCATCTGTGCCAGAACTAATTCACAAACACCAGCATTTTCACATCTGCGGGTGATTGGCTTAACGGTTACACCATCAAAATTGAAAACTGCCAGAGGTCGGTCCGGATGACGGACAGCACTCATTTCTTCGGTTGGGATTTCCTCATAAACAGGAGCCTCACATGGAATGAAATCTGTGCCAGCTCTTGCTTTCGCCTGAATAAATTCTGGGTCCTTGCTTGCTTCACCTAAAAGATTGGACGTATAGCCATTTTTTACACCGTTTTTGAAAGAATCCATATCATGAAGGAATCCTCTCCATTTAACGTCCTCTTCTGTAGCCATGGAATGAAGCTGGCCCGGCTGAAGCTGGATAATGTCGCCTTTTTTTACCAGGCAGCATTTTCCATCTACAAACAGATGCATTAAACCGCTGTCAACGAAAAAGGTTTCAAAGCCAAATTCATGGGTGTGGCACATACGGAATGCCTCGTCAATGGTTACTCCGGTAGGCATTTTACACATGATAGTGTCGCACATATTGTAACGGCCATGCTCGCCTTCTGCGTCTAAAGCGACGCTCATTACTTCTTCCCGCTCACCATTCTTATGATATCTGGTGACATAACGGATTCCATTATTCTCTCTGTCTTTCAGATCGATTACATAATCATATCCATAAGGCGTATTCATTACATTGCTCATATTTTCTTCTCCTTAAGTTTTATTTATGCTCTTTATTGGCTATTTCGCCATTTTTTTCATCTTTTCAATAATCAAAAGAATTCCTGCGGAAATCAACGGACCTACGGAGAAAATCGCGATTGCCGCTAAATATCCAATTCCTTCAATCAGTGCTCCTAATCCAACCGGAAGGATTAAAGAGCCAATTACAATGCCAAAAATAATTGTGGAGCTGGCGGAAGCACTTCTTTCCGGAAATACATCCGTGCTCAAAAGCACAAATCCAGGAAGTACCGCACCGCAGCACAATCCAATGATAAAAATTAAAATGCAAATAAGCACAAATGGCATTTTGATAAAAATTACCAGCAGGATGATCACCATATACACAATCATGGAAATATAGTGGAATTTCTGAATGGATAATTTCTTGTAAATCGTAGGGGAAACTAACCGGATTACCAGAATTCCTAAGAAATACATGGTAATGGTCAGATTTCCCTGACTTAAATCCATCGCTCTTTCTACCAGGAAAAATCGTGGAAGCCAGGAGGTGATTCCTGTATGCAGACACATATAGCTCAGAGTCATTAATGTAAACAACCATGCTTTTGGATCTTTGAAGATTTCCGCAGGATTCTGTTTGGAATGGCTCTTTAATACAGCTGCATCTTCATAAGGCGTATCTTTCGTGACGCTTTTCTTGAATATTGCGAAAAAGACAACCAATGCCAATGACAAGATGCCTACCAACAGATATGGATGTGCAAAAGTCTTTGGCTGGGATTCCTTTACCATTGCATTGGCAACAAGAGGAATCAACATCGCTCCTGTGCTGTAAAAAGCATGAACATAAGGCAGGAAGTCCTGTTTTCGTTCTTGGAAAACATCGGTAACGACACTGTTAATCAACAGGTCAATAAAAATATATCCAACTCCGCCAATCAAAGAAAAGATCAACAGAATCATAAACATTCCGCCTGCTTCCGAAAACTGCGGAATCAAGCCAATCAATACCGAAGCAATGCCCATCAGCAAGATACCGGTAAAAAGTCCGGAAATCTTATTAATCCGCTCTCCAAACAGGCCCAGGATAATCGTAACTACCAAACTGCCGACCGCCTGCAACGTCATTACAGTTCCCAGCTTGGCCTCACTGACTCCGAAAAAGGCCATCATTGCTGTCGTGTTGGCACTGAATAAAGTAAAAAAAGCTCCATATAATAAAAACAGCAGAAAACAGATAATCAATAATATTATCCGGTTTGATGCCAATTTTGCTTTTGTTGATTTACCCATAGTATTGTTTCTTTCTTCTTTCTAATACTGCCCTGGATTGTCCAGGGCAGTCATAAACGTTTCTGATGAAACTTGTATTACATTATATTTTTGCTTTTTCAGCGAGATTATTAGCTTCCTGAAGCTTCTTAGCTTTAACACGGTCACGGATGACAGGAACCAGAATCTGAATTAATACAGCGATAAGGAGGATGATTCCCTTGATGGTATCATTGATAAGTGCATCCACACCGAGGGAAGCGATAATCTTATCAATGATGGTGTAACTCATTGCACCAAAGAGAACGCCGACAAGCTTTCCTTTACCGCCGCTCATGCTGATGCCACCGATAACTACTGCAGCAATTGCATACATTTCATTGCTCTTTCCAAGTGTTGCAGGGTCAACGGAACCATTCATAGCCAGCCACAGAAAAGCACTGATTCCAACTAAAACGCCGGTGATAACGTAAACAGAAACACGAACCCAGTCAACATTGATACCAGCAAGTCCGGCACCTTTTTCGTTACTTCCTAAAGCATAAATACTCTTGCCGTATTTCGTCTTGGTTGCAATAAATACCATAATGATTGTAACCAGAATAAGAATCAGACCTGCAACAGGAATTGTTGCTATTTTGGCCTGTCCAAAGCCGTAGAATGCATCGTAATGATCACCGGTTAAGTGGTAAATAGAAGCACCAGTTGTACGAAGCTTATACTGGGATACAGAACGGAAAATCATCATTGTTGCCAGTGTAACAATGAATGCCGGCATGTGTGCTTTACCAACCAATATACCATTTAAGAATCCACAAAGACCACCGAAAGCCAAACAGAACAGTAAGGTCAGAAGAATGCTGTCTGTTGCATTAAATACAACTACTGAAAAACCACCAACGAGAGAAAGCATGGAACCAATGGAAAGGTCGATTCCGCCTGTAATGATAACAAGTCCCATACCAAAGGCCATTGTTCCAACAACTGCAGAGTGTCTTAAGATATTAACAATTCCGCTCCATGTTGTTGCGCCACGGTTAATGATCAGATATCCGATAAGGATTACAAGCATAATCAGGACGAAGCTGTATCCTGAAAGCACGGATCCTATGGTTGATTTCTTCTGGGAAGAAGTTGAAGCTTTATTTGACATTTTACTGTTCTCCCTTCATCTGTTTTGCATTTGTTGCATATAACATAACATTTTCTTCTGTTAATTCTTCTCTAGGAATTTCCGCATGAATCGTACCTCGGAAGAATACGATACAGCGGTCTGCGATTTTCTGGATTTCCGGAATCTCAAGGGTATTTACTAAAATCGTTTTTCCAGATTCTGCAAGGCTTACAATAAGCTTATAGATTTCTGCTTTTGCACCGACATCAATACCCTGGGTCGGGTTATCCATTAAAAGAATATCTGCTTTGGTTGTCAGCCATCTTGCTAAAATAACTTTTTGCTGATTTCCGCCGGAAAGGGATGTTATAAGATCATTATAATCATTTGCCTTAATATTCAGAAGTTCCTTCATTTCATTGTACTGAGCAGCTTCTTTGCGGCGACGGATAATCGGATGTTTTCCACTTAAGGTTCTTTCGGAAACTGCGTTATTATCCAGTAAAGAGAAATCCGGAATGATCGAATTCTCTTTTCTGTTTGCCGGAATCATTCCAACCTTATCAACCATAGCTCTATGGATAGAGTGTTTCTTTAAGGTTTCTCCTCTTAAGGTAATGGTACCTTCTTTAATTGCAGTTGCACCGAAAATCGCCTGCAAGGTTTCCGAAACACCGGAACCTTTCAGACCAGTAAGACCGACGATTTCGCCTTTTCTTACGGAAAGACTAACATCATGGAAACCTTCTCCTGAAATACTGTTTGCCTCAAGAACAACTTCACCCAGTTCACGCTCTCTGTAAATACTCTGGTCTGCATCATAGTTATTACCTACCATAAGTCTTGCAACTGCTTCCGGCGTAGTATCCTTAATGTTTCCTTCCTCTATAAATTCTCCATTTCTAAGAATCGTATAACGATCTGCAATGGTAAATATCTCGTTCATTTTGTGCGAGATGAAAATAAAAGCTTTTCCCTGCTCTTTTAATCTGCGCACAATAGTAAATAAATGGTCAATCTCTGCATTGTTCAGAGCCGTTGTCGGCTCATCTAAAATAAACAGTTTTGCCTGTGCATGCAGAGCTTTTGCAATTTCCAAAAGTTGTTTTTTACTTGTTTCCAGTTCAGAAACAAGGGCAGTAGGATTGATTTCAACGCCTAAGGATTCAAACAATTCTTCTGTCTGTTTTATCATTGCTTTTTTATCAAGTGTATGGAATTTCGTCAGCAATTCTTTTCTTAAAAATATATTCTCATATACTTTTAAATCATTAAACAGATTCAGTTCCTGGTGAACAAAAGCGATGCCTACTTTTTCTGAGTTCTGAATGGTAATATCCTTCATCGGAACTCCATCAAAAGTAACATGACCACCGTCGCAAGGAACGACACCTGTCATAACATTCATAAGAGTCGATTTTCCTGCACCGTTTTCACCGAGCAGTGCATGTACTTCGCCCTCTTTTACATCAAAGTTTACATGGGATAAAACAGTAATCCCAGAAAAAGCTTTGCTGATATCTGTCATTTCTAACAAACTCATAGTCTTCTCCAAAATATGCACTTAGGCTGTGCACTTCCTTTTTCATTATTAAAAACTGGACCTGCGGGTGCCATAAGCACCCGCAAGGCCATCAAACAATTACAATGTATTAATTCTAATTATTTAGAAACAGGATCACCAAATCCCTGGAACTGATCTACGTTAGCTTTGTCAACAACGTCAACTGGAACAACGTGATCTTTAGCAACCTGGCCACCTTCGATGTATGTAATCATATCATCAACTGCAATCTTGATCATAGCTGGGTCATATGTTACGTCGAAGCAGTCTGCAAGTGCACCAAATTCTGCTGAGTAATCGTTTTTGTGGATTCCTTTGAATACAGAGTAAACTTCGTTAAGTCCTGAAGAAGAACCGATTGTGATGCCAGAAGCTAAGAAAGCAGCTTTCTTTTCAGCATCAAGTTCTGTTCCGTGAAGAGCTTCGAAGATACCCATGATGATTTCAGAGTCATGTGTGAAGATCCATTTTGTGTTCTGGATGTCTTCTACTGTCTGAGCTTCAATCCAGCTTACGAATAATTCTTTAGCTTTTGAACGGCTCCAGCCAGTGTAGTCTGTTGAAGAAATGTTAGCGATGTCAGCGTCTGTCCAGCCAGCTTCTTTCAGTGTTGTATAGAAGCCATCGTTTCTCATTTCAGGAACGGATGAGTTGTCACCAGGCATAATAAGAACCTTATCGCCAGCCTGCATGCCATCAGCTAAGAATCTCTTTGCTGTTTCAGCACCGATTCCATAGTTGTCGCCCTTAACGTTAGCTACAGCTTTGTCTTCTGCTGCACCAATGATACGGTCGTACATAATGAATGGGATTCCGCTGTCTGCAAGTTTAAGAACTGTTGCCTCTAATGTGTTATCCTGTGGAAGGATTACAACATAATCAGCTGTCTTGTTTTCGATAATGTCTTCAACCTGCTGAATCTGGTCGTTAGCATCAGCTGATGTTGTAACTTTTACAGAGTACTGTCCGCCAGCATTGATTTCAGCTGCTTTTTCTTCTGCATAAGTCATAACAGCGCCTGTCCAACCATGGTCTGCGTTTGGAACAAGAATAGTGATCTTTGCGCCTGCTGCTGGAGCTGGAGCTGAGCCTGAGCCTGAGCCAGCTGGTGCAGGAGCGTCACCACCCTCGCTACCGCCACATGCTGCTAAGATACCAACTGCTAAAGCCAGTACGCATGCGATTGCGATGAAACGTTTTTTCATAATGTTTCCTCCTTAAATAATATTATTTAGTTATGAAAAAATGTATGTAATAATGCCGTCGCATTAAAACACGAATTAAATTTCAACCCATGCAGCATTCTGAGCATCGCTCTTAATAACAGCTGCAATGAATCTTACGCCGTCAACGCCATAGTCGATATCCGGATAATCTAAATCATCACCAGATGGTTCCTGTCCGTTAACAAGCTTTAATAAAGAATCACAATATGCTCTGTAAGTATTTGCAAAAGCAATCATAAGACCTTCTGGATGTCCGGAAGGAATATGGCCTCTTCTTTCTGCAAGACCAGTTACAGAGTTTGTTCCTCTGTTGTAAATCTGAGTAGGCTCACCACGAAGAGTAACTTTCAACTGCTCTGGGTTTTCCTGCTCCCATTCGATAGCACCTTCGGTACCGAAGATTCTTACTACTAATCCATTGTAATGTCCACAGCAGATCTGTGAGCATGTAAAGATACCATGAGCACCATTCTCAAGTTCAACCAGCATATTTGCATTCAGGTCAAGTTCTGCACCGAATCTGTCTAATTTGGCAGCAACCTTTGTTGTTTTCAGACCGGTCATATATCGAACGATAGCTTCGATATGAGTTCCGATATCTCCTACACAGTTGGTTGCACCGGACTTTTCAGGATCCATTCTCCAAACAGAAAGTTTGGACTGGGCACTTTCAGTATTGCTTGCTTCATCAATCAGCCAGTCCTGAAGGTACTCAGCATTAACGTTGATAACTTCACCAATCTTTCCGCCGGCAATAAGTTCTTTCGCAAACTTAACCATTGCATAGCCTGGATATGTGTAAGTTACTGCAAAGAGTAAGCCTTTTTCTTTTGCCAGTTTCTGAAGTTCTTCAGCTTCTTCAACTTTGAAGCAAAGAGGTTTCTCACAAACAACATGGAATCCTCCCTCAAGACAAGCCTTGGCAGCTTCGTAATGATATCTGTTTGGTGTACAGATTACTACGAAGTCCATCTTATCTTCACGCTGGCTTTCCTTTGCAATCATTTCTTTATAATCAGCGTAAACTCTGTCTTTATCTAATTCATAAAAATCAGCGGTTTCTCCGTTGCGCTCTGCATCTGAAGAAAAGCAGCCAGCCACTAAGGTTGCAGATTCTTCAATTGCAATCGCTCTTCTGTGAACATGGCCGATGAATGCGCCCATAGTTCCGCCGATTTGTCCATAACGAAGTTTTGTTCTTCCCATTAGAAACCTCCTTAGTTTGCAATCGCTGAGTCAAATGCAAATGTAGAAGGAGCAAAGTCAACCTTCTTAACAAATGCTGCAGCTTCTGTTGCACCGTAAACTCTTTCCATACCGGAATCTTCCCACTCTACAGAAAGAGGTCCCTGATAATCACAATCATTCAGAGCCCGGATAATTTCTTCAAAGTTAACATCACCATGACCAAGAGAACGGAAGTTCCAGCCTCTTCTTGAATCACCAAAGTCAATGTGGGATCCCATAAGGCCACTTCTGCCATCAAGAGTAACAGCTGCATCTTTCATATGTACATGATATACTTTGTCGCTGAAGTCTCTTAAGAATAACTCCGGCTTAATTCCCTGCCAAATCAGGTGGCTTGGGTCAAAATTCAGACCAAAGCATGGATAATCTGCCATCTTCTTAAGAAGTCTTTCTGTGGAATAATAATCAAACGCGATTTCTCCCGGATGAACTTCGAGAGCAAATAAGATATCGTTCTTTGCGAACTCGTCTAAGATAGGTGCCCAGAGATCGTGAATCTGCTGATATCCAGCTTCAATCATTTCTTCCGATGTCTGTGGGAAGGAATACATATATTTCCAGATTGGAGAACCTGTGAATCCTGTAACTACTTTACATCCTAATTTCTTTGCAGCAACAGGAGCGTATTTCATATACTCAATAGCCCATGCACGGATTGCATCTTTCTGATCTGCAAGTTCTGCAGGTGCGAAATTATTAAGTCTTGGATCATCATAATCACCAACGCACTGTCCAATAATGTGAGTAGCAAGTGCATAGCATTTGAGATCATATTTTGCAAGAAGCGCCTTAACTTCCTCAACATATGCATCGTCTTCTACAGCTTTTTTAAGGTCCAGATGATTTCCCCAACAAGCAAGTTCAACACCTTCATAGCCCATCTCTTTTGCAAGACGGAACATCTCTTCCATTTCCAGATCTGCCCACTGACAGGTCATTAATGTAACTAATCTTGACATAATTTCCTTCTCCTTTATTTTTTATTTGCCCCATTATCCAAACATATAAGTATGGGATACAGCTTTTGTTTCGGACAAAATCATTTGCGTTTTTGAACACTTTTATATGCCAAAAAACGCTCTTCCACACATTCATATTAGGGGGGATTCTCTGTTTTGTCAAATGCAAAAAATAATGCCAAAAAAGGGCTTTTTTTCTGTGCAATATGCTACAATTTTCAAGGAAAGGATTGTGTAGAAAAATGGATTTTTATATAGATTTAGATTCTCTTTTTGAATATGACCCGGACGTACTTAAAACCACTTCCAAGAAAGAATACCTGGACACGGCGGCTTCTTTCTGGGAGTCTTATTCTTATTCGTTTGAATCCTTTGGTAAGACAGCCATAGCCTCAGAGAAACCTCTGGAAGAGGAAATTGCTGATATGGTTTCCCATATTCTGAAATTAGCAGAAAACCACCTTCCAAAATCCTTCTTCAAAAGCAAAAGGACATTGCAGAACATGGACGATGCCCTGTTCATGGTTACTTTTGTTCTTCCGGCGCTTGTATCCTACAATGATCCAGCCATCGGCGTCAGTCTTTCCAGTCTGCCAGAAGACTCTGATACAGAAAAAATAAGCGAATGCTTTAAACAATTAGCATCCGCTCTTTCCACTTCCTGGGCGGAGACTTTCAAAGTAAAACCTCTGGGTATTGCAACCACGTTAGAAATTGCGAATGCCTATGAAGAACATGTGCTAAGGAAAAGTCTCGCCAATATCCGTAAAAAACAATAGCTTATATTAAAAAATACTTCAAAGATAAATCCGTCGACTGTCACGCCGGCGGATATTGCCATGGCAGATGAATAGGATTTTATTTTTCCTTACAACTTCCTTTTTTTAACATCGAATATGGCTTAAATAACAGGGAATGTATTTTTATCTTTTTCACAGCCCAGTCAAATGCCAGGGATAACGCCAGGCTTAGTATGGTGTTAATCACCAGACTTAAAATTCCGGAAGATATGCCTATTTTCAGAAGGGCAAACCGGAAGCCGGCGGTAAAGAAGCAATGAATGACATAGATTTCTAAAGCTCTTTGTCCGCAATATCTCAAAAACCGGTTATTTCCCAACGCTTTTATTTGCGCAAACAGGGAAACAAAAAGAAAAGAAAGGCCCAATGCAATTACAAAATTCGCGCCAGGGACTTTATCAAGCCGTTCGGAAACCGGCCACACGATAATCATTAAAATAACGGATACTCCGCTGAGGCAATAAAAGATTTTTCTGTATTTTGCAAACCAGTCGTTTTTCTGATTCCATAAACAACCAATCAGGAAAAAAATAAAATAGTACAGTATTTTCGGTATTTCAGATACCGTACCCAAGCTGCTTAAAAAATTGCTGAAAATATTAAAAGCAAGTCCGATTCCTAAGAGAAGATAAGGATTAATTTTAATTTTGATAAAAAGGGCCGCTAATAAATAGCAGAAAAACAAAACATACAGATACCAGTATGGGCTGATGGCTTTGGTCCAGATTAACAGAAGATCCTTCACAGAAACCGTTCTGTTTACAAACCGTTCTCCGATAAACTTAAAAATCCACATGACAATGCTGAACAAAGCATACACGTATCCGATGTTAAATAACTGTGTTTTTAGTTTTGCGGTATTGACGATGCCATCTGTTTTGACATATGCACTGTAAAATAAATAGCCGCTTATGACAAAGAACAGCGCCATGTGGAACGAATATATGATTTTGAACAAGACAAAAAGGAACGTACCATTTTCAAACAGTCCGCTGCTTAAATAGCCATCACAGACATGCCCTATTATTACACAAATAGCGGCAAAGCCTTTTATGGCATCGATATATTCAATTCTTTTGCGTTCCGGAATCATCTCAACCTTTTAATTTCCTACGTGCTGACTTAATACATAACTATTTGCAATCTGATGTCCGCCGCTGATTCCTGCAAGATTATCTGCCAACAATGCAGCAATATCACATACGGCTTGTTCCTGAGCAAATAAAGCGGTCAATGGCTCGTAAACGGATGCGCCATAAGCCAATAATTTAGAGTAGCCAACCAAAATCGCAGCTCCACTATATTCCATCGTCAGAGCATATTTTCCGTCTGCAGTTTCTGTAATATCCTGTAACTTGCAAAGACCTTCCAGTCCCAGTCCGTTTTCCTTGCCAATAAGGTTCTGTAATTCGTCCGCCTTTGCCTGTGCCTCTTCTTTGGTTGCAAAGGTTTCCGTTACTTCTTTCTTTTCATAAACAGAAGCTCTGTCCGGGAAGACGCTGCCAAACAAAGAGTGGTAAGCCTCTATGGTTTCACTGCCGGCGCTGATATAGTCCTCCCGTCCCTTTAAGTCCCCAATCTCTTTCAATATTTCTTCATTTCCGGAAATATTATCCGTCAGGTCCGTTCCGTAGCGTACAAAATGTTCGTTGCCGAAAGGCAGCGGATCAAAGAAGAAATCTCCACTGTCAAAAATGTTGAATATGGTCTTATATTCTGCTGCGTCTTCACTGCAGGTAGTTCCTGCGGTATTAAAGGTATAGGTGTAGGTCTTAGCCTCTCCAGCCTTTTCGTATTTCGCTCCAAGAATATTTGCCAGGGATCCGCCTCTGGAATGACCGGTAAATAAAATACAATCCGGGCATTCTGGGTCATCATTGGCTTCCATAAATTCATTTATAAATTCATCTGCACGGTTTGCTGCGATGTCCATGCCCTTGAAATGATTCTTATCGGTCCATTCTGGATGTTCTCCGGTAAGTCCGATATAACTTGCACCGTCACAGCCTGGGTCAAAAACGCTGATCCATTCGCCGGAAGAAAAGCATCCGCGCAGGGCAACAACGTACATATCATATTTATTATCCACATTCGCGTAAGCCATGGTCATGGTTACACTGTCATTTGAGTCGCTGGCATATTCTTTTTCGCTGAAGGATTCTACATGTCTTACATCCGTAAATCCCAGCTTTTTGAAAAATGAAGTGAACTCATAAGAGCTTTCTTCCTCGTCGTCAAACAGAACTCTGTTCTGGGTTCCTTTTTCATAATCTTTCACACGGAAATAGGAATCGGCGCTGCAAAGAGCAGAAAATGCCGCCAGGTCCTTGTTATATTTTGTGTTATCGTTTTTTGTGATCCATTTACTGTCAAAGCTCACATCCACAGCAATGCTGTCGTCGCTTTTTCCGCCAAACAGGGAGCCTTCCACATGGGCTGGATAGGATGTCGTTGTCTGTCCACATCCTGCAAGTAATCCAAGGGATAAAACAATGGTCAAAAAAACAAGGGATAATTTAAAACCTTTCATAATTGCCTCCGAAACAATAGTCCGTAATAGTATAGCATTTTTGAGCGCATTTTTCACTTCCTCCGAAAGAATCGGATTGACAAATATTTACGCAGGTCCTTCTGACTCTTTAGTTTCTCATGAAAGTTTGATATGCTAACGGTAACGAAACATTTGTGTAGGAGACTTTCATAATGGAATTACTTGAAAAGAATGTTGTTATCACAGGAGCTTCCTCCGGAATCGGTCTGGAAATACTGAAACTCCTGCTTCAGAATGGATGTCATGTTGTAGCATGTGCCAGACATATCGAGGAAATTTCCTTAAACTCACCGGACCTTTTTCTTACAACCTGCGATGTTTCAAAAAAAGAGGACATAGACGCTCTTTTTGAATTCGCCATGGAAAAATTAGGCTCCATTGATCTCTTCATTGCCAATGCCGGTTTTGCTTATTATGAGAAAATTGAAAAACCGGACTGGGATCACATCAAATCCATTGTGGACACCAATTTTATCAGCTCCGTTTATTCTGCGGAAAAGATGAAAGAAATCCATGGCAGTTCGTCCTACAATTTTGTTGTAACCGCCAGCGCCATGGGTCTTTTATCTCTCCCTGGCTACGCTCTGTACAGCGGTACCAAAGCTGCGGTCCGTGGTTTCGCCGACGGCTACCGCTCCGAGCTGGAAAGCAATCAGCACTTCCAGGTTGTCTATCCCGTTGCAACCAAAACAAAATTTTTTAAACGCGCCGGCAACAACACGCCTGTTCCATGGCCGACCCAGGAGCCGGAAACGGTTGCAAAACGCGTAATAAAAGGAATTGAAAAAAACAAGAAACGGATTTTCCCTTCCACCATGTTCCGGATGACGGACATTGCCAGCAGAGTCTTTCCGTTTTTGTTCCGGATATATGTGTCGATTAATGAGAAAGCCTTTAAAAAATGGCTTGCAGAAAAGGAGTAACTTATGGAAAACAATGTGCAGGCTTTTCCTGCCCCATGGGATTTGAAAGGAAAAGGCTATATTTTCATTTATAAATTCAGCAGAGAGTTCGTAGAAAAAAGCGGAAATGTTCCAGAGTTTTTAGAGGGGAAATTTTCCGGAGGCTTCGGCAGCGTCATGCTGGTAGACTATGAAGAATCGGACGCCGGCCCATATGGAGAGCTGCTTTTTATTCCGGGGAAATTCCGGTTTGAAGGAAAGAAACTGGATACCATCAGCCGCATCTATGTTTCCACAATGGAAAGTGTAGTGAACGGAAGAGCCAACTGGGGCATTCCGAAAGAAAAAGCGGATTTCAAATTTGAACAGATTAGCGCACAGGAAGAAAAAGCTACCATTTCCGTAAATGGTGAAGTTGCAGCGGAATTTACTATTAAAAGCGGAAAGCTGACCTTCCCAGTAAGCACCAAACTCCTGCCTTTCCCTTTAGTACAGGAATTTGAAGAGAAATATTACTTCACCAATTTCTACGGTTCCGGTAAAGGTCATTTCGGAAAGGTTGTGGACATGAAAATTAACGAAAAGTATTTTCCGGACATTTCCAGCTGCCGGCCAATCGCAGTAGTAAAGGTAACGCCTTTCAATATCACTTTCCCAAAGGCACAAATAGAAAATAAATAATGGAAAATGACGAAAGGGTCACTGCTCCATAAGGAAGTTTTTTGACATAAGAAAACCCGTCGAAGAAGAATTCTTCTTGGCGGGTTATTTTTTTCATCTCGACAAACTGGGATTTGGCTCTATAAACTGGAATCTAGCGTGATGCTATCACGGCAAACTGGGATTTGGCTCTATAAACTGGAATCTAGCGTGATGCTATCACGGCAAACTGGGATTTGCAGAAGAAACCTTCATCAGCAAAACGATGCCTGGATTTTACTGTTGAAATGCCTTTAATTCCCCAGTTTTTCAGATTGTTTCTTTTTACGTGGTCGTCATTTTGCAAAAATATCGAGGTGTGTACGC
>JAZUGA010000201.1:0-5635 GCA_045640945.1 Lachnospiraceae bacterium
AGTGTCTCCTGCGCCGAAGCAAGGTCCACAGAAAGCGGTCTTCAGAACTGCGCCAGTCTGAAGGATTTCTGCTGCCACACCATTCTTAATCAGTTCCATGTAAATCGGCATACTTGCTGGATATACGCTTAAGGTAAATTCGCCGTTTCCAATTTCTTTGCCTTTCAGGATGTCTGCTGCTGCGCAGATATTTTCGAATCCGCCGCCGGCACAGCCTGCAATGATTCCCTGCTCTACGTAAAGTTTTCCGTCACGGATTTTATCTCTTAAGGAATAATCCACTGCGCCCTCTAAGCTTACTGCTGCATTTTTTTCTACTTCTGCTAAGATGTCTTCCAGATTTGCGTTTACTTCTTCGATGGTATACACGTTGCTTGGGTGGAACGGCATTGCGATGACTGGCTTAATCTGACTTAAATCGATTTCAACGCAGCCGTCGTAATACACTTCTTTTGCAGGTTTTAATTCTTTGTATGCTTCACTTCTTCCGTGAATTGCATAGTAATCTTTTACTGCCAGGTCTGTCTGCCATACGGAAGAAAGACAGGTGGTTTCTGTAGTCATTACGTCGATGCCGATACGGAAATCTACAGAAAGATTTTCAACGCCTGGGCCTACGAATTCTAATACTTTATTTTTTACATAACCGTTGGCAAAGGTTGCGCCTACTAAACTTAAAGCTACGTCCTGTGGGCCTACGCCTTTTTCCGGTTTTCCTGTAAGGTAAACGCAGATGATGCCCGGCATATCTACGTCATAGGTTTTATTTAAGAGCTGTTTTGCTAATTCTCCGCCGCCTTCACCGATTGCCATGCAACCTAAAGCGCCGTAACGAGTGTGGGAGTCGCTTCCTAAAATCATGGAGCCGGCTTCTGCCATCATTTCTCTTGCGAACTGATGGATAACTGCCTGATGAGGAGGTACGTAAACGCCGCCGAATTTCTGTGCACAGGTGAGACCGAAAACATGGTCGTCTTCGTTAATGGTTCCACCTACTGCACACAAAGAGTTATGGCAGTTTGTAAGAACGTAAGGCATTGGGAATTTCTCAAGGCCCGAAGCTCTTGCGGTCTGGATAATACCTACATAGGTAATGTCATGGGAAGTCAGCTTATCAAAACGGAGCTGGAGCTTGTCCATATTTCCGGATGTGTTGTGGTTTTTTAAGATCTGATATGCGATGGTGCCTTCTCTTAAGTTTTTCTTCTCGAATCCTGCTGCAACTGGTTTTTGCATGTCTGTCATTACGACAGGCGTATCACTTAATCTGATCATTTTAATATAATGTCCTTTTTATCATTTTTTCCTCTGTTTTCGCGGTACTTCTTCGGAGTAATTCCTACGATATGTTTGAATACTTTGGTAAAGTAACTCTGGTCTTCAAAACCACAGAGGTTTGCTATTTCAATAATGCTCATGTTCTCTTCCATGAGGAGAGATTTGCTTCTCTCAATTCTTACGATATTAATGTATTCGGAAATGCTGTAGCCCGTTTCTTTCTTAAACAGGGAGCTTAAATAGGTCTTGCTTAAGTAGGTGCTGGCTGCAATATCCTCTAAAGACATATGTCTGCGGTAATTGGATTTAATATATTCGATTACTTTATAAACAGCGTCAGCGTGTTTTACTTTATCGAATTCAAAAGTAAAGGAAATGAATCTCTGGAGCATGTTGGAAACCCATGCACTTAAGTCTTCCAGATTCGTGAACTCTTCAATATTTGTCGTGAAGTTTTCATTAATCAGGAAAATTTCGTTAATGTCCGCACCAGCGTCAACCGCTGCACGGGAGATAACGACAATCAGCTCCGTAATTCTCGGCTTAATTGCTTCGATATTGTTATTATTGGAAACATAAATATGCGCCAGAATCTGATTCAGTAAAGTCTGGGAGCCTTCTTTGTCACGGCTGCGGACAGCGGTTCTCAGTTTTCTTTCGATAGCGATTGGATAGGTATAATAATCCGAAATTTCGCTCTTCTTCATTTTCTCGATGTAGATTGCATTCAGAAGACTTTCCTGACGATAGAAATACCGGCCAGCTTTTCCATGGGAAAGATCGGAAATATTTCCTGCGATACCAGCAAGAAGCTCGGCCATGGCCTGAATCTTATGTGGCGAATATTCCGAAACTTCGTTCAGGGCTTTTAATAATTTTTTGTCTGTTGTTGCATTCAGCTTTTCTTCCTTATTGTCCAGGAACAGCGGTCCGATAACCAAACCGCCTGCCAGGTCGCCTTTTTCACTGGCGATGGAAGCACAGACTAAAACCATTTCTTCTACACAATGGAAAGTATACAGACCGTCCCAACGATAAGCCTCTCTGCATCCGTACGCAAACTGCTCATAACCTTTGCAGTTTTTATGCGGACAATGTTCGCAAACTTCAAAGCGCTTTCTGTCCCCGGCAGGAATATATGTTTTATCTGCCAGATCCACCACTGCGCATGGAGTTTCCAGAACAACTGCAAAATGGTTTGCATATTTAATTGCCTGGTCTTTTAATGATTTTTCCATTTTTTTACCAATTCCTTTTTTTAAAGCGTTTTTATATGGTTTTTGTAAAAAAATCATATAAAATTTTTTTAATCAAAAATTCAAGATTTTGATTTTTTGTTTTAAAAATCTTTGATTTTTACAAAGATGAATTGGATTAATCATACTACTTCAACAAAAAAAGGACAACATTTTTTTATATTGTCCTTTTTTGAAAGATTTTTATATTTTTATTTTGGTAATTTCTTCTTATTCTTCCGGAGCAGGTTCCGCTGGATTCTCTTCCGCTGGTGTTTCAACGTCTACTGCTTCCAGGTTTTCTTCTTCCGTTTCTTCTTCCACCCAATCGGCTAAAACTCTTGCAAGGCCGGCAACTTTAATGTTCTCATCTTTGCTGATGTTCATAAGTTTTACGCCAGAAGTATTTCTGCCGATAATGGAAACGCCATGGATTGGCATTCTCATAACAATACCTGCATTGGTGATCAGCATGATCTGGTCGCCATCGTCTACTGCAACAGCTGCTGCCAGATTACCTGTCTTATCACTTAACTTGTAGCAAAGAACACCTTTGCCGCCACGGTGCTGTGCGTTAAACTCGCTGAAACGGGTTCTCTTGCCCATACCGTTTTCTGTAGCAAAGAGGATGCATTCGCCCTGAATGTCTAAAGCTAACGTTATAATCTCATCGTTTTCATCCAGGTTCATACCGGTTACACCCATAGAGCTTCTTCCCGTCGGTCTTACTTCGGTTTCGTTGAAGCGGATGCTATGACCCTGCTTAGAAATCATGACGATTTCTCTTTCGCCGTCAGTCATATCAACATCGATCAGCTCATCCCCTTCTCTCAAGCCAATCGCAATAATACCGGTCTGACGGATATTGTTGTACTCTTCAATCGGAGTCTTCTTGATCATTCCGTTCTTGGTAGCCATCAGAAGATTCTTTGCACTTTCGAGATCTTCGATTACCATAGCGGTTGCAATCTTCTCTCCCTGCTGAAGCTGCAGCAGGTTGATGATGTTGGTTCCTCTTGCCGTTCTGGAAGCTTCCGGAATCTGGTAAGCTTTCAGCTGATATACACGTCCGGTATTCGTGAAGAACCAGATGTTATGATGGGTTGTGGTAATGAACATCTTATCGGTAACGTCTTCGTCGATAATATTCATTCCCTTAATTCCCTTACCGCCACGGTTCTGGGCTTTGAAATTATCCATGTCCATTCTCTTAACATAGCCAAGTCTGGTCATGGTAATTACGGTGCTTTCATCCGGAATCAGATCTTCGTCTTCGATTTCTCCATCGTCGATTCCGATCTTTGTCTTTCTTTCATCACCATATTTTTCTTTCATGATGAGAATTTCTTCTTTGATAACGCCTAAGAGTTTTTTCTCATCTGCTAAGATTTCTTTATAGTATTTAATTTTTGCAGTCAGTTCGGCAAGTTCGTCTTCCAGTCTTTCTCTTTCCAGTCCGGTCAGAGCACGAATTCTCATGTCGATGATTGCCTGAGCCTGAATATCATCCAGACCGAAGCGATCCATTAAGGCATCTTTTGCGTCCTGGGTAGTTCTGCTGCCACGGACGATCTTGATTACTTCATCAATGTTGTCTAAAGCTTTTAAAAGACCCTCTAAAATATGAGCTCTTTCTTCTGCTTTATTCAGGTCATATTTCGTTCTTCTGGTAACAACGTCTTCCTGATGTTTCAGATAGCATGCCAGCATTTCATAAAGATTGAAAATCTTTGGCTCGTTGTTGATCAGCGCTAACATAATTACACCAAAGCTGTCCTGCAGCTGAGTGTGTTTATAAAGCTGATTTAAAATAACGTTTGGATTAACGTCTTTTCTTAATTCAATAACAACACGGGTACCGTTCTGGTCGGTCTCGTCACGAAGGTCTACGATACCATCAATCTTTTTGTCTTTATGGAGATCGCCGATTTTTTCAACCAGTTTCGCTTTGTTTACTAAATATGGCAGTTCCGTAATAACGATACGGTTCTTTCCATTGTCCATCGGTTCAATTTCGGATACGGCACGGATTTTGATTTTTCCACGACCGGTACGATAAGCTTCTTCGATACCTTTTCTGCCTAAAATGGTAGCGCCGGTAGGGAAGTCCGGTCCTTTTACGATTTCCATAATATCGTCGATGGTGGTCTCTTTTTCTTCTACTTTGTTGTCGATGATTAAAGTAACCGCGTCAATTAATTCTCCTAAATTGTGAGGAGGGATGTTTGTAGCCATACCTACGGCGATACCATTAGTTCCGTTTGCAAGAAGGTTTGGATATCTTGCAGGAAGAACAACCGGTTCTTTTTCTGTTTCGTCGAAGTTCGGTACAAAGTCTACGGTGTTTTTATTAATGTCTGCCAGCATTTCCATAGCAATCTTGGAAAGTCTGGCTTCCGTATAACGCATAGCAGCAGCGCCATCACCATCGACAGAACCGAAGTTTCCATGTCCGTCAACTAACGGATAACGGGTGGACCATTCCTGCGCCATATTTACCAAAGCACCGTAAATAGAGGAGTCACCATGTGGATGGTATTTACCCATGGTATCTCCGACGATACGTGCACATTTTCTATGTGGCTTGTCCGGACCATTATTCAGTTCGAGCATTGAGTAGAGAACTCTACGCTGTACCGGTTTCAGACCATCTCTTACGTCTGGCAATGCACGGGAAGCGATAACGCTCATGGCATAGTCAATGTAAGAATTTTCCATGGTCTTTTTCAGGTCGACTTCTTCAATGTTGTCAAAAATATGTTCGTCCATTTATTTCTCCATTTCAAAAACGGTTATCAGATATCGATGTTGGTTGCGTATTTTGCGTTGGTTTCGATGAACTCTCTACGAGGCTCTACTTCGTCGCCCATTAAGGTAGTGAAAGTTAAGTCTAAGTCCTGTGGATTTTCTTCATCAATTAAAACTCTGGAAAGTACACGGGTCTTCGGATCCATAGTGGTTTCCCAAAGCTGGCTGGCATCCATTTCACCTAAACCTTTGTAACGCTGAATCTTGTTCTGGTTATCTCTTCCCAGTTCATTTAATTTCTGATTCAGTTCTTCATCACTGTAAGCGTAATATTTTTTCTGGCCACGGCTGATCTGATACAGAGGAGGTTTTGC
>JAZUGA010000202.1:0-26116 GCA_045640945.1 Lachnospiraceae bacterium
CATTTCACCTAAACCTTTGTAACGCTGAATCTTGTTCTGGTTATCTCTTCCCAGTTCATTTAATTTCTGATTCAGTTCTTCATCACTGTAAGCGTAATATTTTTTCTGGCCACGGCTGATCTGATACAGAGGAGGTTTTGCAAGATATACATATCCGCCTTTGATCAGTTCCGGCATGAATCGATAGAAGAAGGTCAGGAGCAGAGTAGCAATATGTGCTCCGTCAACGTCGGCATCGGTCATGATAATAATTTTATGATATCTCAGTTTCGTAATATCAAAGTCTTCATGGATTCCTGCGCCAAAAGCCGTAATCATGGTACGGATTTCTGCGTTAGAAAGAATCTTATCCAGACGGGCTTTTTCAACGTTTAAGATTTTTCCTCTTAACGGAAGGATGGCCTGGTTACTTCTGGTACGGGCAGTCTTTGCGCTGCCACCAGCGGAATCTCCCTCAACGATAAAGATTTCGCAGTTTTCCGGATTCTTGTCCGTGCAGTCTGCTAATTTTCCAGGAAGGGAGCCGCTTCCTAAAGGACTCTTTCTGGTAGCTTCCTTTGCTTTTCTGGCTGCATTTCTAGCTCTCTGAGCAAGGAGAGATTTCTCGCAGATCTGACGAGCCACCTGAGGGTTCTGCTCCAAGTAGTAGGTCAGCTGCTCGCTTACAATCGCTTCAACTGCAGCTCTTGCTTCGGAGTTACCTAATTTCTGTTTGGTCTGTCCTTCAAACTGAGGATCTTCTACTTTAACAGAAATGATGGCGCTCAGACCTTCACGGATATCTTCACCCGTTAAGTTTTCTTCTTTTTCTTTCAGAATCTTATTCTTTCTCGCATAGTCATTAAAGATTCTGGTCAGAGCTCTCTTGAAGCCTTCTAAATGAGTACCGCCTTCTGGGGTATTAATATTATTTACGAAAGTATAAATTCCTTCGTTGTAACCATCGTTGTGCTGCATTGCAACTTCAACAGCAACATTGTTTTTCGTTCCCTCAAAGTAGAGAATGTCTTCATAGAATGGGGCAGTGCTCTTATTAATATAAGCAACGAACTCCTTAATACCGCCTTCATAATGATAGCTCTTCTTCTGCTGTTTTTCTTCACGGGTATCTACTAAATTAATTTTCAGACCCTTTGTAAGAAAGGCCATTTCACGAAGTCTGGTCTGAAGAGTCTTAAATTCATAAACCGTTTCTTCAAAAATCTGACGGTCTGGAAGGAAAGTAACAGTTGTTCCGGTTTTTTCTAACGGACAATCGCCTAAAATTTCCAGTTCATGCTGCGCTTTTCCTCTGGAGTATTCCTGATGATGGATTTTTCCTTCACGGTAAATCGTAACTTCCAGTTTTTCCGAAAGAGCATTAACAACAGAAGCGCCTACACCATGTAAGCCGCCAGATACTTTGTATCCTCCACCGCCAAACTTTCCGCCGGCATGAAGCTTCGTAAATACCAGTTCTACTGCAGATACGCCTTCTTTTGAGTTAATTCCGGTAGGAATACCACGGCCGTTGTCTTCAACGGTAATGGAATCATCCGGATTAATGGTTACAGTAATTTCCTTACAATAACCAGCTAAAGCCTCATCGACTGCATTATCTACAATTTCATAAACCAGATGGTGAAGACCTCTGGAGGAAATACTTCCGATATACATACCAGGACGCTTGCGGACAGCTTCCAGACCTTCTAACACCTGAATATTATCCGCATCATATGCATTGGTAACTTCCGTATTCTGCAAATTTTTCTCTTCTGCCATAATTTTCCTTCTTAAATTCTAGTTATTACTGATTAATTCTGCGTTCTTTATATAAAATTTCTTTGCTGTACCAATTTCATTTTCCACAAACTCATCCACACCAGTACAGGTAATGATGGTCTGGGTATTTCCGATACTCTTTAACAATTTCTGCTGGCGGATCCGGTCTAATTCCGATAACACATCATCCAGTAAGAGAATCGGCGTTTCTTTTTTTACCGCATCGATCATTTTTATTTCTGCCAGTTTCAGAGAAATAACACAGGTTCTCTGCTGTCCCTGGCTGCCATAAATTTTCAGATTTTTATTTTCCTCAAAAAAGGAAAAATCATCACGATGGGGACCTACCGATGTACTTTTATAAATCCGGTCTTTTTCTCTGTTTCTTAAAAGTTCTTCATAAAAATCTTCTGCAGAAACGGAAGGTTCATAAACCAGTTTTAATTTTTCACGGCCATCGGTTATTTCATGATGAATTCCATAAATAATTTTATTTAATTCATCAATGAAATTTTTTCTCCGCTCAATAATTTTTATTCCGAAATTTACCAGCTGAAGATCCCAGATATCTAAAGTTTCTGTTAATTCTTCTTTTTTCTCCGGACTGCTGTCCATGGTTTTAAAAAGCTCATGACGCTGCTGAAGAATTTTAGAATAATTAATCAAATCACTGACATAAATCGGATCTATCTGACAAATTTCCTGATTGATAAAATTTCTTCTGACGGAAGGACCTCTTTTAATAATTTCCAGATCCTCCGGCGAAAAAATTACAACGCTGACATTTCCGTATAATTCACTTAATTTTTTAATTGGAATCCGGTTAATGGCTACGCCTTTATTTCCACTTTTTTTTAAGTGAATATCAATTCTCAGCGGAAAAGTATCTCTTACAAATTCACCTTTAATATGTGCTTCTTTTTCTGAAAATTTAATAATTTCATTTTCTTTATTATGACGATGGCTTTTGCCAAGTCCGCACATATAAATCGCTTCCAGAATATTCGTCTTTCCCTGAGCATTTTCACCGTAAATAATATTTGTTCCGGCATCAAAATTTATCGAGAGATTCTCATAATTTCTGAAATTATTTAACTCAAGGCTTTTTATTTGCATATAAGAATGCTTTCTCCGTTATATTCCACCATGTCCCCTTCATATAATTTTTTTCCACGCTGAACTTCAACGTTTCCATTTACGAGAACCTGGCCTTCTGTAATTACTACTTTGGCATCAATACCGCTGCCAACAAGACCTGCAGCCTTTAATGCCTGACCTAATTTAATATAATCTTCTCTTAAAAATATCTTTTCCATTTATCTGTTAATATTTACAGGAAGAATGATGTAAATATATTCTCCTTCTTTGTTGCGGATGAAACATGGAGCATTAGAATTTACAAAGTAAATATCTACTTCCTCATCATCAATTACTCTTAAAGCTTCCAGGAAGAATCTTGGATTAAATCCGATTACTAAATCTTTACCATCTTTGTTGATATAAATATGGCTGTTCATAGATCCTAAGGAAGAAGAAATTTCCACATTCATTTCACCATCGCGGATATCAAAGATAATCGGTTTCTTTTCGCCTTCTCTGGTCAGAGTGAAAGCTCTGTCAATTGTATTCAGGAAATCACTTCTATTTACTTTAATCGCAGTTTCATAATCCGAAGAAATCATCTGTTCTACATTGAAATATTCTCCTTCAATCAGACGGGAAATAACTTTTGTATTTCCAAAAGCGAATTTAATGAATTTCTTATCAAAAGTGATATCTACCATTTCATCTTTTTCGCTGCCTAAGATTCTGCTGATTTCATTTAAAGTCTTTCCTGGAACGATTACTTTGCAAGGATTGTAATTCAATGCCAGTTCTTCGTTACGGATAGAAATTCTATGGCTATCTAAAGAAATGATTTTGATTTTGTTATCTTTAATTTCAAAAAGTTCACCTCTCATAATTGCATTTGCATCATTTGCAGCAATAGAGAAGATAGTCTGACGAATAAGTTCTTTTAAAGTAAACTGAGAAATCGTAATTTTATTTTCTGTATTTTCTCTAGGAAGATCCGGAAACTCGTTTGCATTATTTCCATTTAAAACAAATTCCGAATCTTCACAGGTAATACGAACCTTATAATTAACGCTGGTTTCAATTACTACCTGATTGTCAGGAAGTTTACGAACGATATCACTGAAAATTCTTGCATTAATTGCAATTTTGCCAGGAACTTCAACTCTGCCATCAACAATGGTTTCGATACCCATGTCATTATCATTGGATATAATCTTAATAGAGTCCGTTGCATCAATTAAGAAAGATTCCAAAATAGGAAGAGTAGTCTTTCCTGGAACAGCTCTTAAAGCAACATTAATTCCATAAAGTAAGTCATTTTTGGAACAAGATATTTTCATTGTGGATTTCCCCTTTCACAAAAGAACTTTTATAAATATATATATAATTATTTTCCGTAGTATTAGTAGGTCCTGTGAATTTGTGAAAAAGGCCTCTGAGCCTTTATTTATCAACAAATTCCGGTGTTAAAAGTTCTGTATAAATTCAACTCATAACTTGTGCATAACTTGAACAGGTTTTTTGAAGAAAAAAGTTATAAAATGTATTCAACAGATTGTTAACATTAAAAACCTTGATATGTTCATAACCTGTGAATTTATGAAGGAATAATTTTTTTCTTCAAAATTTCTACATCGTTACGAACTTTTTCATTCTTTTCAATATCCTTCTGGATTTTTTCATATCCATGAAGAATGGTTGTATGATCACGGTTGCCCAGTTTCTTACCAATCAGAGATAAAGCTACATCTGTAAGAGTTCTGCAAAGATACATGATCAGCTGGCGTGGATATACAATGTCTGCGCTCTTTTTCTTAGAGCAGATATCACTGATGGAAACATTGAAATGCTCTGCAACAATTTTCATGATAATATCCGGAGTAATCTCCTGCTGCGCCTCATTGAAAAGATCATGTAAAACATTTCCTGCAAATTCCAAAGTAATTTCGGAAGAAGTAAGCTTGGAATAAGCAACAATCTTTGTCAGAGCACCTTCCAGCTCACGAATATTGGAATTAACGTTGGTTGCAATGTAATTAATTACAGAATCATCAATACCATGAACCCCTTCTAATTCAATTTTCTTTTTCAAAATCGCTACACGGGTTTCATAGTTTGGAGACTGGATATCTACAGGAAGTCCCCATAAGAAACGGGAACATAATCTTTCTTCCAGATTATCAATCTCTTTTGGAGGTTTATCCGAAGAAATAATAATCTGCTTTTTATTTTCATAAAGAGCGTTGAAAGTGTGGAAAAACTCCTGCTGCGTACTTTCTTTTCCACTGATAAACTGGATATCATCAATTAAAAGAACATCTACGTTACGGTATTTTTCACGGAACAGAGTATTGGCCATTGGATTGTCATTACTTCCGCGGATGGCATCAATAATCTCATTGGTAAAAGTTTCGCTGGTAACATAGAGAACCTTCATGGAAGGATTATGCTGCAGAATGAAATGGGCAATGGCCTGCATCAGATGAGTTTTGCCCAGACCAACACCGCCATAGATATACAGAGGGTTATAAATTTCTGCAGGAGACTCCGCTACAGCTAAAGCAGCTGCATGAGCCAGGTTATTATTTTCACCAACAACGAAAGAAGAAAAAGTATATTTTGGATTTAATCCGGCTTTTTCAAAAACATCCATCTGCTCAGCAGTTTCCTGTTTGGAAAGGGCAGCGGCAGTGTTTTTTAATTCGTTAGGCAGTACAAATTCAATCTCAAAAGGAGTTCCGATAACTTCTTCAACGGATACTTTTAATGGAAGATAATATTTTTTCTTGATGATCTGAAGGCCTACAGACTCTTCTGGAACAACTAAAATAATCGTATCATTTTCTACGGACTCTACTTTTAAAGGCAGGAGCCAGGTGTTAAAAGATACGTCAGAAATGTCATATTCCTGCTTTAAATGATTTAAAATGTCTGACCACTTGTTTTTTATAGTCTCTAACATAAAAGTTCTCCTTTACAAGAATAAGGGCGGTTAAACAAAGCCGCCTAAAAAACTATATGTATATAATAATATAAATAAGGAAAGTTTTCAATAAAATACTGGCAAAAGAAATACCCAAAATTTAGTGGATAACGTGTGGAAAGTATGTTAATAATTTTTGCAAAATAAAGTTAACTACAGGTTATCCACAGGCGGTGGATAACTTATTACAGAGAAAAACCATTGATAAATAAGGCTTTCTGAAAAGTTATGAAAATGTATTCAAAATTTCATTCACAGAAGAATGTCTGAAAGAAAATACATTATTACCCAAAATCAGGAAAATCTTTTTGTGGATAAAAAGACTTGACGAATAAGGAAGCCGTGAATATAATAATACATGCTATTTTTTGAGAAATAACAAGGAGGTGGAAACCTTATGGCAAAAATGACATTTCAGCCTAAAAAGAGATCAAGAGCAAAAGTTCATGGTTTTAGAGCAAGAATGAGCACTCCTGGCGGAAGAAAAGTTTTAGCAGCTAGAAGAGCAAAAGGAAGAAAAGAATTATCAGCTTAAGGCCACCAATTGAAGAAGGTGGTCTTTCTTCTACTTTTAGGAAAGATTAAGCGTGAGAAATATTGATTCTTTAAAAAATACTTCCCAATTTAAGGAAGTTTATGAAAACGGAAAGTCTACAGCGAACCGGCTGTTAGTGTTATACTCAGCTCCTGCAAAAGGAAAAAAGCTGGGTATATCCGTTAGTAAGAAAATTGGAAATAGTGTAGTAAGGCACAGAACTGCCAGACTGATCCGGGAAAGCTATACTTCGATAAAAGATATGCTTCCTGAGGATACGGCTTTGGTAGTTGTTGGGAGAATCGGCGTAGTTGGAAAAAAACAACAGGATGTCGAGGAAGCCTTGCTTCATTTGTGTAGAAAGCAAAAATTGGTATAAATTTATGGCAAAGAAGATTTTAATAGCGCCGATTAAATTTTATCAAAAATATATTTCCGGGCATAAAAAATATACCAGATGTAAATATTACCCTACCTGTTCTCAATATGCTATCGAGGCGATTGAGAAGTATGGTCCGCTTAAAGGACTGGGATTAGCTATCTATCGAATCCTGAGATGCAATCCATTCTCCAAGGGTGGTTACGACCCGGTACCATAAGGAGGATCTATGATTAATTTTTTAATGGCATGTTCAACGGTTAACACCGCAGCGAACTCCGGTGCGGGCTGTTACGAGTGGCCAGTAATCAAACAGATCATCATCTTTTTCGGTTGGATCATTGAATACCTTTACAAATTCTTCGACATGATCGGTATTGGTAATATCGGTCTTGTTATTATCGTATTCACCCTTCTCGTAAAATTTGTTCTGTTACCACTGACTATCAAACAGCAGAAGTCTGCAAAGTTGAACAACATCATGCAGCCTGAAATCAAGGCGATTCAGAACAAGTACAAAGACAAAAAAGACAGTATCTCCATGCAGGCACAGCAGATTGAAATCAAATCTGTTTATGCGAAGTATGGAACCAGCCAGACGGGTGGATGTCTGCAGACAGTCATTCAGATGCCAGTTATCATTGCTCTGTACGGAGCATTGAGAGAATTGCCATCTATTATGGATGTATTAAAGACTCCATTAGAGGCAATGGCGAACATTTTAACAAAGACGGGAATAGACTTTTCCGGAATATCCCCTTCTTTGGCAGCAGGTGTTCCGTTAAAGGATCAGATGTATGCTCTCTATTCTTTATCAAAATCAGGATGGGAAGCTTTAGTCTCTAATTTACCGGCAGGCCAGGTACCACAGGTTACAGAACTGCATAACCAGATTGCTTCTGTGAATAGTTTCTTAGGAATGGATATCAGCCAGACTCCGTTGAACTTAATTAAGGGCGGCGGTATTGGTGTTATTGCTATCCTCTTACCTATTATCGCAGGTGCTTCCCAGTGGTTATCTTTCAAATTAACCCAGACAAGAGAAAGCCAGAATGCAAAAGACGCAACAGCAGCTATGTCAAATTCCATGGGATTAGCAATGCCACTGTTCTCAGTTTTCCTCTGCCTCACAATGAACACAGGCTTAGGTCTTTACTGGGCAGCCAGCTCCTTATTCCAGGTAGTTCTTCAGATTCTTATTAACAAACATTACAGAAGAATCGACATGAAAGCTTTTGTTGAAGAAAACATCGCGAAAGCAAAAGCAAAAGAAGAGAGAAAGAAAGCAAGAGGCCGTAAGAAAAAAGGCAATGTTAGTGCCAATACTTTACTTTCCGCAGCAAATACAAATACAAAGAATATTGAATCTTCCAATAATTCTCTGGCAGCGAAAGCAAATATGAACGTAAATCAGGATACTGCAAAGAAGGTATCCAATAAACCAAATTCTCTGGCAGCAAAGGCAAATATTGTTGCACAGTTCAATGAAGAACAGGGCGAGAATATGGTCGATGGAGAAATCGAAGTTCAGGCACCGAAGAGAAAATACAAAAAGTAGTAGGAGGCAATGATGGAATTTAGAGAGTTTAAAGGAAAAACTGTTGACGAAGCCATCACGGAAGCATTAATTGCCCTCGAAACTACAAGTGACAAAGTTGAATATGAAGTAGTCGACGAAGGCAGCGGTGGACTTTTTGGAATGTTCTCCAAGCCAGCAGTTGTAAGAGTTAGAAAAAAACAGGGACTGAGTGATATACTTTATGATTTCATAAAAGAAGTTCTGGAGAAAATGGACTTTGTAGCAGAGCCAAAGATCGAAATTGATGAGGATGAAAAAGTCATCAGCATCGATCTGGAAGGTGAAGATACAGGAGACCTGATCGGAAAACGTGGCCAGACTTTAGATTCCTTACAGTATCTCATCAGCATCCTGGCAAATAAGGATTCCGAAGATTACTATAAAGTAAAATTAGACACAAAGAATTACAGAGAGAGAAGACAGAAAACTTTGGAAAATCTGGCAAAGAATGTTGCCGCTAAAGTTAAGAAGTCAAGACATAAAGTTGTTCTTGAGCCTATGAATCCATATGAGAGAAGAATCATCCATTCTTATCTCCAAGGTGACAAATATGTAACAACCAAGAGCGAAGGCGAGGAGCCAAACAGAAAAGTTGTTGTTTATTACAAACGATAGTCATTTTATCGGCGCCCCTTTGAAAGAAAGGGGCGCCTTTTGTATAAGAAGTTGATACGAAAAATATCGCTTCTGCATAACGAGCAAAGGGTCAGAAAAATGATCAACCAGACAGAAACCATCGCAGCCATTGCTACAGCAATGAATAATTCCGGTATCGGTATTATCCGGATCAGTGGCAGCGAATCCTTTGATATAATTAAAAAGATTTTCAAGCCGGCACGTGAGAAAGACATGTCTGCGGTAAGTTCCCATACCGTTCATTACGGAAATATTATGGATGGGGACAAAGTCGTAGATGAGGTGCTGGTTCTTATTATGAAAGGTCCACATACTTACACCAGAGAAGACACGGTTGAAATCGACTGTCATGGCGGTATGTATGTTTTGAATAAAACGTTAGAGCTTGTTTTGAAAAATGGTGCCCGTGCCGCAGAGCCGGGAGAATTTACGAAACGTGCTTTTATTAATGGCCGAATCGACTTAAGTCAGGCCGAAGCAGTTATTGATGTAATTAATGCGGAAAACGACTTTGCCTTAAGCAGTGCGCTTACTCAGTTAAAGGGCAGCGTTTCCGAGAAAATAAAAAAAGAAAGAGCCATCCTTTTAGAGCAGATTGCTTATATTGAGGCGGCTTTAGATGATCCAGAGCATATTGAGATGGAAGGCTATGGGGAAACTCTCCTGCCGATTGTAAATCAATGCGAAAAGGATGTGGACGAATTACTGGCCACGGCGGATGATGGAAGAATCATCAAGGAAGGCATTAAGACCGTAATTTTGGGAAAACCGAACGTAGGAAAGTCTTCTCTGCTGAATGCCCTTTTAGGTCAGGACCGGGCAATCGTTACCGACATTGCGGGAACGACAAGAGACGCCTTAGAGGAAAGCCTGAGATTAAATGATGTTACATTAAACATTATTGATACGGCGGGCATTCGAAACACAGAAGATGTTATTGAAAAAATCGGCGTAGATAAGGCTTTGGGTTACGCACAGGAGGCGGACCTGGTGGTATTTGTTGTAGATACTTCCCGGCCTTTGGATGACGACGATTTTGAAATTCTGAATATTATTAAAGACAAAAAGGCAATCGCCCTTTTCAATAAAACGGATCTGGCTTTAGGTGCGGACTTAGATCTGATAAAGGCCAGACTGAATTCCATTCCGGTAATTGAAACATCAATTAAGGAAAATGTAGGACTGGATCGGTTCTCAAAGACCGTCCGGGAAATGTTCTACAACAAAGAGATTAACTTTAACGATCAGGTTTATATTACCAATGCAAGACAGAAGTCTGCTCTGCTTTCTGCAAAGGAAGCTTTGCGCAAGGCAAAAGAAAGTATTGAGCTGGACATGCCGGAAGATTTCTATACAATAGATCTGATGGATGCTTATACTTATTTAGGCAGCGTTATCGGCGAAGCAATCGAGGACGATTTAGCGGATGAAATTTTCGCGAAGTTCTGTATGGGAAAATAGATTGTTTGGGGTATTGAACGGTTATACGAAATTTGTATAAGTGACTGCGCGAATTAATGAGAAAATTACTTATACATATTTTGTATAAATAAATTGCAGATTCCATTTATGGTGAGGAAATAAATATGGCAGTTGTAATGGAAGAATATGATGTAGTTGTTGTTGGTGCAGGCCACGCTGGATGTGAAGCGGCTTTAGCTTCCGCCCGCTTAGGCTTACAGACAATTATGTTTACTGTCAGTGTTGACAGTATTGCTCTTATGCCTTGCAATCCGAATATCGGTGGCAGCAGCAAAGGCCATTTAGTTCGGGAGCTGGATGCTTTAGGCGGAGAAATGGGCAAGAACATCGACAAAACCTTTATTCAGTCCAGAATGTTAAATACTTCCAAGGGCCCGGCGGTTCATTCTTTAAGAGCCCAGGCGGATAAGCAGGACTATTCCCGTTCCATGCGCAAGACTTTGGAGAACACAGAGAATTTAACCATCCGTCAGGCAGAAGTTTCCGAGCTGATCGTGGAAGACGGTAAAATTGCCGGCGTTAAAACTTTTTCTCAGGCAGAATACCGGGCAAAAGCAGTTGTCCTTGCTACAGGAACTTATCTGAAAGCCAGATGCATTTATGGCGATGTATGTAATTACACCGGGCCGAACGGTCTTCAGGCTGCCAACCATTTAAGTGATTCTTTAGTTGAGCATGGAATTCCAATCCGTCGTTTTAAGACTGGAACTCCGGCTCGTGTAGATAAGAGAAGTATTGATTTTTCAAAAATGCAGGAACAGAAGGGTGACGACCCAATTGTGCCGTTTTCTTTCTCAACGGATCCTGCGTCTATTCAGAAAGAACAGGTTTCCTGCTGGCTGACTTACACCAGCGAAGAAACCCATAAAATCATTCGCGACAATATTGACCGCTCTCCTCTCTTTTCCGGAGCTATTGAAGGAACCGGTCCAAGATACTGTCCTTCTATTGAGGACAAAGTTGTAAAATTCCCAGACAAGCCGAGACATCAGATTTTTATTGAGCCGGAAGGAAATTACACCAATGAGATGTACTTATCCGGCATGAGCTCTTCTCTTCCGGAAGATGTTCAGTACGCTATGTATCGGACTTTGCCTGGTCTGGAAAATGTTAAAATTGTCCGTAACGCATATGCAATCGAGTATGACTGCATTAATGCCAACGATATAAAAGCCAGTCTGGAATTTAAGGCGATTCCGGGTTTGTTTGCTGCTGGTCAGATTAACGGAAGTTCTGGTTATGAAGAGGCTGCAGTTCAGGGATTTATGGCCGGCGTGAATGCTGCAAGAAAAATTCAGGGAAAAGAGCCGATTATTTTAGACCGCAGCCAGGCTTACATCGGAGTTCTTATTGATGATCTGGTTACCAAGGAAAATATGGAGCCTTACCGAATGATGACCAGCCGTGCGGAATATCGTCTGCTTCTTCGTCAGGACAACGCAGACATAAGACTTACAGCCATCGGACATGAAATCGGTCTTGTCAGTGATGAACGCTATGAATATGTAGAACGCAAGAAACAGATTATTTCGGAAGAAGTTGCCAGAATCAAGCAGATTCCTTTAGGTGCAAATAAGAGAACTCAGGAAATTGTGGAAAGATACGGCAGCTCTCCGTTAAATACAGGTATGACCTTAGACGAATTGATTCGCAGACCGGAGCTGGATTATGTAAAATTACGGGAATTGGATCCGGAATTTAAGGACTTACCACAAGATATAGTAGATCAGATCAATATTGAGATCAAATATGAGGGATATATAGTACGTCAGCAGAAACAGGTGGAGAATTTTAAACGTGTGGAATGCAGAAAACTCAGCGAAGACATTGATTATAAGAGCATCAGCGGACTTCGTATTGAGGCCGGTCAGAAGCTGGACAAATTCAAACCGTTATCGATTGGACAGGCGTCCAGAATTTCCGGCGTTTCTCCTGCAGACATCGCCGTGCTGTTAGTATATTTATCCAAAGAAGGGAAGTAATGTTTCACGTGAAACGTTTTGAAAAGCTGTCACAATTTGCAGAAAGCAATAATATTCGTTTAAGCGCAGAAGATCTGGAAAAATTCAGCCAGTTCTGCTCTACTTTGATTGCTGAAAATAAAGTGATGAATCTGACAGCCATTGACGACCCGGATGAAATTGAAATTAAACATTTTATTGATTCTTTAGAGGCGGCTACTGTAATTAACCGTCTCTGGAAAGAAATGGGCAAAGAATCTGAGAACTTCCGATTGGTAGATGTTGGAACCGGCGCAGGATTTCCAGGAATTCCGCTGAAGATTTACTTTAAAAAAGCTCACTTTGCTCTACTCGACTCTCTTAATAAACGAATACTCTTTTTAAACAAAGTCATTGACCAATTAAAACTGGAAAATATTGAAACCGTCTCCGAGCGTGCAGAAGATTTTGCGAAAACCGGAAGTGTTTCACGTGAAACATTTGATTTCTGTGTTTCCAGAGCCGTAGCAGATATGTCGGTCCTTTTAGAATACTGTCTGCCTATGGTAAAGGTCGGCGGCTTCTGTATTTTGTATAAATCAGGCGACTTTAAGGAAGAATTAGAAAATGCACAGAAAGCCATGGATGTTCTTGGTGGCGAGCTGGCAGGAATTGAAGAATTCGTCCTTCCGGAAACCGATGCCGGCAGATGCCTGATTCTTATCCGTAAAATAAAAGCGACGCCGGATAAATATCCGCGCCGCTCAGGAAAACCTTCAAAATCTCCGATTAAATAATAATTATCAGATTAAAGCTGTACCAATATCACCAAAAGTAAATTGCTGGTCCTTTTCTGCCTGGTCAAATACGATAATTTCCGGTTTCATAAGATCCGGTCTTGTAGAAACGTCAGAAGTTAAATGACCGGAAAGTCTGCAGGCAAATACGTGACGGCCTTCTTTATCAAAAGGAGCTGCGCCCGTAAGACTGTAGAGATTGTAGATAAATGTACCGATTAAAGGTAAATCTAAGAGTTTTTTAACTTTCAGAGCGAAAACCTTTGGTATTTCAACCGTTTCTTTGCGGGAAGGATTCACCAGAACAACTTTTCCAATCATAGACGGATCAAAGTTGTAAGTCTGGAGCATGCTTAAAGCAGAACCTTCGCAGGCAACGATATCGGTATATTCGCCAATAACTTCCTTGATGAAATCCAGTATAAGACGTACATAAAGGAAGTTGGTATAGGTAATCCATGGTTTATCCGAAAGACCAAAGCCTAAAAGGTCAATGGTATAAACGGTATGTTTTGTGGACAGAACTTTAGAAAGGGTGTCCAGGTTGCGGCCAGACTGGGAAGGCTCCAGACCGTGAAGTAAAATTACAGGAGAACCATGGCCGCGTTTATGGTAAAAAATACGGCCATATTTCCAAACGTAGTAATTTCCGCCTTCGATGGCTTTATCGTGTTTTCTTTCTACGATGAAAGAAAAGATCATGTTGATGCCGGCAATGACAACAACTGCTTTAAAGAAAGCCATTAATATTTTAAAAAGGAATTTAAAAAATTTCATAAAATTCACTCCGTGTGATTATATAAAAACGTATGAACCCAAAAGATAGCTGTAAAGCAGAGAAGTCCTGAAATTTCATACACTGAAATTATATTATACTTACTTTATGTTTACAATGTGAAATAGCGTCGTAAACGGTGAAATATGAAAGAAAAGCAGAGAAACCTGAAGAAAAAGCACGCAAATGATGAATTTTGTTCATGCATGTGAAAAACGAACTGAAAATGTTTCACGTGAAACAAATAAATGGCAAAAAGGCTTGAATCAGCATATTTCATTTGTTATAATGGCGCCTAATGAGAAAATGGGAGAATTGTATGGGCAGAATCATAGCTGTTGCCAACCAGAAGGGCGGCGTAGGCAAAACCACAACTACCATCAATTTGTCAGCATCTCTTGCAGAACAAGGAAAAAGAGTATTACTGGTTGATTTGGATCCTCAGGGAAACGCAACCAGTGGTGTTGGTGTTGACAAAAGAGAATTGGAAAATACGATTTATGAGCTGTTGCTGGACGAGATATCGATTGATGAGTGTCTTCTTGAAACAGATTTTCTTAACTTGTCCGTTCTTCCGTCCAATATCAATCTTTCCGGTGTGGAAATTGATTTATTGGACATGGACGACAGAGAGTATTGTCTGAAAAACACTTTGGACGAAGTCCGGGACGAGTATGACTTTATCATGATTGATTGTCCGCCGTCACTGAATATGCTTACGGTAAATGCCATGACTGCAGCTGATACCGTTCTGGTTCCGATTCAGTGTGAATATTACGCATTGGAAGGTCTGTCCCAGCTGATTCACACCATTAATCTGGTAAAAAGAAAACTGAACCCAGATCTGGCTTTAGAGGGAGTAGTTTTCACTATGTATGACGCAAGAACCAAGCTGTCCATGCAGGTAGTTGAAAACGTTAAGCGAACTTTAAAGGAGAATATCTACAATACGATTATTCCGAGAAGTATTAAGCTGGCAGAGGCGCCAAGTTATGGAATGCCAATTACTGCTTATGCACCTACTTCCACAGGAGCGGATAGCTACAGATTGTTGGCTATGGAAGTTATAGACCACAAGGTGTAGTTGTTTTGGAAATATAGACCCCTATTATAATAGGAAGAAACTCGAAAGATTTTTGGGAGAAAAACTATGGCAACAAAGAAAAAAGCCGGTTTAGGCGGCCTGGGAAAGGGCTTGGATCTATTGATTCCAGGCGGCGTTGAGGAAGAAAAAGAATCCAAAGACGTGGTGGTTTTAAAGACTTCCATGCTGGAGCCAAATAAAGACCAGCCAAGAAAGACTTTTGATGATGAAAAGATTGCCGAACTGGCCGAATCCATAAAACAATATGGCATCATCCAGCCGATCATTGTCAGCAAGAAAGATGATTATTATCAGATCATTGCCGGCGAGAGAAGATGGAGAGCGGCAAAGAAGGCCGGCCTCAAAGAAGTGCCTGTAGTAATCAAGGAATATACGGATAAGGAAATCGCAGAAATTTCTTTGATTGAGAATATTCAGAGAGAAGACTTAAATCCGATTGAAGAAGCTCAAAGCTACAAGCAGCTGATTGAAGACTACAATCTGACTCAGGAAGAACTGGCACAGAGAGTTTCCAAGAGCAGAACGGTCATTACCAATGCCATGCGTTTACTGAAGCTTCATCCGGAAGTACAGCAGATGCTGATTTCTTCGGAAATCACTGCTGGTCATGCAAGAGCTTTGCTGGGACTGGAAAAACCGGAGCAGCAGCTGAAACTGGCGAAGGACATTGTTGAGAAGAGCCTTTCTGTAAGGCAGACCGAAGACCTGGTAAAGGCATTCAATGAAAATAAGCCGAAAAAGAAAAAAGCGGCGGAAGATAGAATGGCTTTCATGTACAGAGATCTGGAAAAGAAATTAACTTCTGTACTGGGAACGAAAGTTAAAATTAACCACAACGACAAAGGCAAAGGAAAAATCGAAATCAGTTATTTTTCCGATGACGAGTTAGATAGACTTTATGGAATAATGAATAAGGGAGCAAGATAATGCTGGATATTAAATTTGTAAGAGAAAACCCGGAAATCGTAAAACAGAACATTCGCAACAAATTTCAGGAAGAAAAACTTCCATTAGTTGACGAAGTAATCGCCTTAGATAAGGAAAACAGAGCAATCAAGAGCGAAGTAGAAGCTTTAAGAGCAGAGAAGAACAAAATCTCCAAACAGATTGGAGCTTTTATGGCAAAGGGCGAAAAGGAAGAAGCGGAAAAAGCAAAAGCTCAGGTTACTGCGAACAGCGACAGAGTTACAGAGCTGACCAACCGTGAGCGTGAGGTAGAAGAAGAATTAAAACAGAAAATGATGATTATTCCACAGATCATCGATCCATCCGTTCCTATTGGAAAAGATGACAGCATGAATGTGGAAATCCAAAAATACGGTACACCAACCGTTCCAGAATATGAAATTCCATATCATACCGAAATTATGGAAAGCTTTGACGGCATTGACCTGGATTCTGCCGGAAGAGTAGCAGGAAACGGTTTCTATTATCTCATGGGCGACATTGCAAGACTTCACTCTGCAGTTCTTACTTATGCAAGAGATTTCATGATCGACAGAGGCTTCACCTACTGCGTTCCTCCATTCATGATTCGCAGCGACGTTGTTACCGGTGTTATGAGCTTCTCCGAAATGGAAGCTATGATGTACAAGATCGAAGGCGAAGACCTTTACCTGATTGGAACCAGCGAGCACTCCATGATCGGTAAGTTCATCGACCAGATTGTAGACGAAGAAAAACTCCCATACACTCTTACCAGCTATTCTCCATGTTTCCGTAAGGAAAAAGGAGCACATGGTATTGAGGAACGTGGTGTTTATCGAATTCATCAGTTTGAGAAACAGGAAATGGTTGTTATCTGTAAACCAGAAGACAGCATGATGTGGTACGACAAACTGTGGCAGAACACAGTTGATCTGTTCCGTTCTATGGAAATTCCGGTTCGTACATTGGAATGCTGCTCCGGCGACTTAGCAGATCTGAAAGTTAAATCCTGCGACGTTGAAGCATGGTCTCCTCGTCAGAAGAAATACTTCGAAGTAGGCAGCTGCTCCAACTTAGGCGATGCTCAGGCCAGAAGATTACAGATTCGTGTTAAAGGCAAAGAGGGAAGATACTTAGCTCATACCTTAAATAATACAGTAGTAGCTCCACCTCGTATGCTGATTGCCTTCTTAGAGAATCATTATCAGGAAGACGGTTCCGTAACCATTCCAGAAGTTCTTTGGCCATACATGGGCGGAAAGAAAGTCCTGACACCAAAAAACAAATAATATAGTTATACGCAGAATGCATAACTAATCAAAAAGAGAATATTATACGCAGAACGTATAATTCACACGAAATAATCACTTATACGAATATCGTATAAGTTGAGCCTTCTTAGTTAAATGGATATAATAAGCCCCTCCTAAGGGCTAGTTACAGGTTCGATTCCTGTAGGGGGCGTTGAGAGGCAGCTAATCGTTATTTTTTATGAATGATACCTCTCGAAAAAATATGCCCGAAAGGGTAAAAAAGCCCACGGGCAAATATACAGAAAGGGAAAAACATGAAAAGAACAAAATTATTAGCAACAGTTTTAGCAGCAGTTATGGCTCTTTCTCTTCTCGCTCTCACAGCATGTGGCGGTGGTGAAGAACCAGCTCCAGCTCCAGCAGGTTCCGGCAGCGGCAGCGCAGCTCCAACCGGCGGCACAATTACAATCGGCGCATCAGGTCCTTTAACAGGCGACGCTTCCTCTTATGGTATCTCCGTACAGAAGGGTGCTGAACTTGCAGTTGAAGAAATCAACGCAAACGGTGGAAACTGCTTCGGTATGAAATTCGCTTTCAACATGAAAGACGACAAAGCAACAGCAGCAGACGCTTCCACAGCATTCGGTCAGTTAATGGACGAAGGCATGCAGGTTTCCTTAGGTGCAGTTACATCTGGATCTTGTGAAGCTTTCGGCGCTCAGGCAGCAGAAGCAAAAGTATTCTTCATTACTCCATCCGCTTCCGCAGCATCTGTAATCGAAACCAGCAAGTACGCTTTCCGTGTTTGCTTCGGCGACCCAGACCAGGGTGTTTTAGCAGCTGAAGAATTAACAAGCAAGTATACAAAGATTGGTTGTATCTATGATACATCTGATACATATTCATCAGGTATCTTCGATGCATTCGATGCTAAGATGAAAGAACTTGGCAAAGAATATACATTACGTACATTCGATGCTGACAACAAGAAAGACTTCTCAGCTCAGGTTGAAGCTCTGAAAGATTGCGAAGTTATCTTCTGCCCATTCTATTACACAGAAGCTAGCTTAGTAGCTAGAGCATGTGCAGCAAAAGAATTCGATAACATCGAACTTTTCGGTTGCGATGGTTTCGACGGACTTGCTCCACTTCTTGAAGAGAACGTAAAGAACCCTATCCGTTACATCACACCATTCGACGTTGAATCTACAGACGAATTCACAGCAGCTTTCGTTCAGAACTACACAGCAAAATACGGTGTAGCTCCTGACCAGTTCGCAGCTGATGGATACGATGCAGTTTACATCTTAAAGAACGCTCTGGAAAGAGCAGGCGTTACCGATGACAGCGTAAAAGCTTCTGACATTGCTGACGATTTAGTAGCAGTTCTGACAGATCCAAGCTTTGGTTACACTGGCGTAACAGGTATGATGACATGGGATGAAACCGGTGCTTGCACAAAGGTTCCTGTAATCGTAGTTCTTAACTAATTTGTTTTTATATTTTGCAGCCCGGGCTTTTTTGCCCCGGGCTGCGTATAAAATCATAGGGAAAGTTTCAAAAGTATATTAAACATGTTTCAATTTCCCGGTTGAGACGTGCTTAATATCTTTTTGAGATTAAAGAAAAATGAAAAGGAGCAGCAAATTATGGTAGTAGCAATTGACGGCCTCAGCTTAGGTGCCATATATGCGCTTATAGCTTTAGGCTATACGATGGTTTACGGTATTGCAAAAATGCTGAACTTCGCTCATGGTGACGTCATCATGGTCGGAGCTTATATGATTTACACCATGTGCACACTCACATGGACAACAGGGGGCTTGCCAGTTTGGGCAGGAGCTCTGATTGCATTCGTCGTGGCCGTCGTCGTCTGCACTCTTTTAGGAATGACAATTGAAAAAGTAGCATATAAGCCTCTTCGTGGAGCTTCTCCATTGGCAGCGCTGATTACAGCGATTGGTGTAAGTTACCTTCTTCAGGGTCTTGCACAGCTGATCTGGGGAGCAGACCAGAGAACTTTAGCAATTCTCGATAAATTAGGAAACCTCCATTTAGGTGAATACACAATCAAATGGAGCAGTATCATCACTCTGGTAGTCGGCGGCATCATCATGATCTGCCTGACACTGTTCGTAAAGAAGACCCGTACCGGTCGTGCGATGTTAGCAGTTTCTGAAGATAAAGGCGCAGCCCAGATGATGGGTATTAACGTTAACAAGATCGTATCCATTACATTCGCAATCGGTTCCGGTCTTGCAACTTTTGCCGCTCTGTTATATCTGCCAACAACCGCTATCAGCCCAACCTTAGGTTCCATGCCTGGTATCAAAGCTTTCGCAGCAGCAGTTATCGGAGGCATCGGTTCCATTCCGGGCGCTATGTTAGGCGGCGTTCTTCTTGGTGTAATCGAAGTTGTATGCAACAGTGTGGAAGGACTTGCAAGCTATACAACTGCGATTGAATTTGCAGTATTAATTATCATCCTGTTAGTCAGACCAATCGGTCTCTTAGGAAAGAAGAGAAGGGTTAAGGTATGATTATGGGACAGAAACAGAAAAAGACTTTTAAGATCAGTAATTATATAAACTACGCAGTAATCATTGCATTCGTTATTGTAATGATTATCATCAATTCCACGGTTGGACTGGGATATTCCGATAAGAGTACTCTGCCACGTATCGCCTTCAGCTGTATTTTGGCTGTTTCCCTGAACCTGGTAGTTGGTTTCTTAGGAGAACTTTCCTTAGGCCATGCCGGATTCATGTGCGTTGGTGCATATTTAGGATGCTTTATTGCGAATACCATCCGCGCTGGCGGAGCCAACATGCCGGAATTATTAACCGTTATTATCGCTATGTTAGTCGGCGGTATCGTAGCAGCAATTTTCGGTTTCATTATCGGACTTCCTGCTCTGCGACTGAAAGGCGACTACCTGGCTATTGCAACTCTGGCCTTTGGTGAAATCGTTCGTTGTATTTTCAAGAACCTGAAAGTATTCGGCGGCGCTATGGGTATGAGCACAAAATTATTCAATGGCAACTACTTATATATTCTTGCTTTTGTCGTTTTACTGTTTGTTTTGTTCTGCTGCCAGAACCTGATCAACAGTAAGCACGGACGTGCAGTTATTGCAATCCGTGATAATGAAATTGCAGCAAAAGCAATGGGTATTAACGTTACTTTCTACAAACTGCTGATTTTCATCGTTGCAGCTTTCTTCGCAGGCATGGCCGGCGTACTTTATGGCTCAACCATCGGTACCATCCGTCAGGAGACTTTCTCCTACAACTACTCCATCGAAATTCTGGTTATGGTAGTTTTAGGCGGTATGGGTTCCATTAACGGTTCCATGATTGCAGCAGCAGTTATTACTTACCTGAACATTACTCTGCAGCAGCAGTTATCCGGTGCTTTAGCACCTGTTAAAAATATTGTTTACGCATTGATTCTGATTCTGATCGTTATCTTCAGCAATGCTCCAGCTTTGAAGAACTTCCGAGAGAAGTTTAATCCGAAAAAGCTGCTGCGGCGAAAGCCAAAGGATGTTGCGGCAGCAGAAGAAAAAGAGCAGAAAGACGAAGCGCAGTGGGATCGCATTCCTACAAAGATTGATATGGATGAAGTATTAAGTGCAGATACCAGATCCAATTATGCGGACGCTCCGGTTCCGCCAGATGCGGATGTTATTCCTATGGAGCGGTCAAAGGATGAAATGTACCGTCCTTTAGAATCCGGAAAGGAGGAGAAGTAAAATGTCAGAGTATATCTTAGAGACAAAAGACCTTGGAATCTCCTTCGGCGGTCTGAAAGCAGTTCAGAATGCAAATATTAAAATTAAAAAAGGTCAGATTTACGGTATGGTAGGCCCAAACGGCGCCGGAAAAACTACCGTATTCAACATGCTGACCGGTGTATATCTTCCTACCACAGGAACTTTCTTCCTGGATGGAGAAGAACTGAAAGGAAAGACACAGGAACAGATTAACCATAAGGGAATCGCAAGAACCTTCCAGAACATCCGTCTGTTCAGCAACATGTCTGTTATCCGAAACGTAATGGTTGGCCTTCACAACCAGCCACAGTATAAATGCAGTTTCTTAACCAGTATGTTCCGTCTGCCTAGATTTTTCAAAACGGAAAAGGCAATGCAGGAACATGCCCGTGAAATCCTGAAAGTTTTCGGACTGGATGAAGAAAGAAACAACTTAGCATGCAACCTTCCTTACGGTAAACAGAGAAAACTGGAAATCGCCAGAGCTTTGGCAACAAATCCAAAACTTCTCCTTTTGGATGAGCCTGCAGCAGGTATGAACCCGCAGGAAACCGCAGACCTGGTAAGAATCGTTAAGAAGATTCGTGATGAATTCGATCTGACCGTTCTCTTAATCGAGCATGATATGAAATTCGTTTCCGGTCTTTGCGAAGAACTTACCGTTCTGAACTTTGGTACAGTATTGGCACAGGGAAAAACAGAGGATTGTCTGAACGATCCGGAAGTTATCCGAGCATACATTGGAGGTTGATGATATGGCATTATTAGAAGTAAAAGACCTTCAGGTTTATTATGGAGTAATTCAGGCCCTGAAAGGAATCAGCTTTGAAGTTAACGAAGGCGAGATTGTAACTCTGATCGGTGCCAACGGCGCCGGCAAAACTACAACCATGCAGACCGTTATCGGACTCATTCCTTCCAAAGGCGGTTCAATTGTATACGAAGGCACCGACATTACAAAATACCCATCCCATAAAATCGTTAGCATGGGCATGAGCCAGGTTCCAGAGGGAAGACGTATTTTCCAGGAGCTGACCGTATATGACAATCTGATGTTAGGCGCATATCTGGTAAAAGATATGAACGTAATCAAAGAACGTATTGAAAACGTATTTGAGCAGTTCCCGATTCTTCAGGAAAGAAGAACTCAGGTTGCAGGTACTTTATCCGGTGGCGAGCAGCAGATGCTGGCCATGAGCCGTGCCCTTATGGCAAACCCGAAGCTGTTAATGCTGGACGAGCCTTCCATGGGACTTTCCCCTCTGCTGGTTAGCCAGGTATTTGACATTATTAAAGATATGAACAAGAGAGGAATCACCATTCTCTTAGTTGAGCAGAACGCAGAGAAGGCTCTGGCAATCGCTGACAGAGCATATGTTCTGGCAAACGGTGAAATTACTCATCAGGGAACCGGCGCAGAATTAGCTGGCTCCGAAGAAATTAAGAAAGCATACTTAGGCGGCTGATTTTTTATGAGCATTATCGACTGCAAAAATCTATCCGTTTCTTACGAAGGCAAGACGATCGTCTCCGACGTTTCTTTCAGCATTAACGCCGGAGATTATCTTTGTATTATCGGAGAAAATGGTTCCGGCAAAACGACTTTGATGAAGACTTTGCTGGGCCTGAAAAAACCGGACAAAGGTCAGGTTCTTTTTGGCGACGGCTGCAGTGTAGGAAAAAACGCAGACGCTTCTTGTAAGAAAGTACATAAAATTGGTTATCTTCCGCAGCAGACAAACTTCCAGAAGGATTTTCCTGCTACGGTTATGGAAATCGTTCTGTCTGGCACTTTAAATGGCAAAGGCTTTAAGCCGTTCTATACCAAAGAAGACAAAAAGAAAGCTATGAGCGCCATGGAAAGTTTGGGAATTGCGGACCTGAAAAAGGCTTCCTATATGGAACTTTCCGGCGGACAGCAGCAGAGAGTACTTTTAGCCAGAGCCCTTTGCTCTACCCAGGACATTTTATTCCTGGACGAGCCGGTTGCTGGATTGGACCCGAAAGTAACTCTCGATATGTATGAAATGATCCGCACCCTGAATGAAATCGGAATCACGATTGTTATGATTTCCCATGACATTGAGGCGGCGTTAGAATATTCCAATCATGTCCTTCATCTGAATAAGGACGTGGACTTTTTCGGCACAACGGAAGAATACCGTCACACGGAACTGTGTGAACATTATCTGTGCCATATTCCAGGACATCTTCACCACGACGACAACTGTGAAATCTGCAATGAGCAGGAGCATTTGTTAGGCCATTCTCACGAGCACATGCATGACCATGACTGCGAAATCTGTGAGGAGGAAGGTCATAGCCATGAGCATTCTGAAAAAGAGAATATAGATTTGGCAGAAGTGGCTCTGGCAGCAGAAAATTCTGCGCCGATGGAAAAACAGGAGGAGAACCATGTTTAGAGTAATTGCTGAAATTTTCTCCTATCCGTTTATGGTCCGCGCCATTGTCTGCGGCATTCTGATTTCTCTTTGTGCAGCTTTGATGGGCGTCAGTCTGGTGCTGAAAAGATATTCCATGATTGGCGATGGCCTCAGCCATGTAGGCTTCGGAGCGTTAGCAATTGCCACCGCTTTCAACTGGGCGCCAATGGCAGTGTCCATTCCGGTAGTAATTATCGCCGCGTTCTTCCTGCTGAGACTGAATGAAAATACACGAATTAAAGGCGATGCGGCCATAGCCCTGATTTCCACGGGAGCCTTGGCCATTGGCATTCTGGTTGTATCTCTTACAACCGGTGTCAACATCGATATTTATAATTACATGTTTGGCAGCATCCTGGCCATCGACAAGAGCAACCTCTGGCTGTCTGTAGTTCTCTGCGTCGTTGTAATTTTCCTGTTTGTATTTTTCTACAACCGGATTTTCGCAGTTACTTTCGACGAGAATTTTGCAAAAGCAACCCAGATGCGTTCCGACTGGTACAACATGCTGATCGCTCTGCTGACAGCAATTACAATCGTTCTGGGAATGCGATTAATGGGGGCCTTACTGATTTCCGCCCTGATTATCTTCCCGGCCCTGTCATCCATGCGAGTATTCAAGAACTATAAAAAAGTTACCGTGTGCGCAGCGATTCTGGCAGTAGTATGTTTCGTTATCGGAATTTTCCTGTCATATATCATCGCAACTCCGGTAGGCGCCACGGTAGTTGTAATCAATATCATCGCATTTATTATATTTTTTATTGTGGGGAAATTGAAAAAATGATCCGAGCATATATTTTAAACCGCAGCCAGCTGGAAAATATGAAATACGATAATTCTGTTTTTTCCGAAGGCCGTTTAAACAAAATTGAGAAAATGAAACGGGACGAAGACAAGCAGCTTTCTGCAGCTGTCGAACTGCTTCTGATCTATGCGCTGAAGCAGCTGGATGGAGAAGTTGCGCTTCCGTTACAGATTACAGAAGAAGAATCCGGTAACTTATTACTGGAGTCGAAAGTTAAAGTGAACGGCGAAGAAAAGCCATTATTCTTTAACCTTTCCCATTCAAAAGATTATGCCGTTTGCGCTGTTTCAGATGAAACCGTTGGTGTGGACATTGAATGTGTAAAAACAAGAGACATAGAGAATATGGAAAGAATCCTGCATGAACGGGAGAATCTGATTTTAGGTTTCGTTACCAATCCGGATGAGAAAAAGAAATTTTTCTATGAGTGCTGGGTAACAAAGGAAAGCTATCTGAAGAATTTAGGCTGCGGTCTGACCATTCGTCCAGAAGAGTTTGCAGTAAACGAAGACCAGATGGAGACCCAGCGTGCAGATTTGAAGAAACGCTATGTCCACATTTATAAAGCGAAAGAGATTGAGAACGCCGACTGGAAGTTTGACAACAGTTATCGTCTTGCAATATGCAGCAAGAGAAAGCAGGACGATGTGAAGGTCGCTCTCTTAACCGCCGAGAATTTTGACGGTGTGTTTTAGTTGAATGACCTGTTGAAAGGTTGCATCATTCTACAAAAATGTAATGATAAGCAGAATATAGTTGTTGTCCGGCATATTTGGCGTTATACTTTTATTGTATAGGTATTGATAATAAAAAGAGAGGTTTCAAAATGGCAGATAAAGAGAAAAAAATTGTTGCCGTACCGGAAAATGAGGATTCCAAAAAGTCGGCAGCAACCGTTAAGCAGGCGACTCCTACAGGCAACGCCGGCGGTCTTCGTGTAGGGGCAATCATCTTATGGATATTGGGTATTGGATTCGAGGTAGTCGCAATACTTGGATTAAAGAACAAACTCGGCATTACATTCTTATCACCGTTGTGGCAGTGCATAATTGCGCTTGTGCTTGACCTCATCTGCGTGATTATCGGCTCCCAGCTTTGGAAAAAATCCAACCGCATCAATCCTGCATCTGAAAAAGACAAAGTTAAGTTTTGGCTGTGGAACAATTTGGGCGTTATCATTTCAGTAATCGCTTTCGTTCCATTTATCATTATAGCTCTTACCGATAAGAACAGCGACAAGAAGACAAAAATCATTGCTACGGTAGTTGCTGTTGTTGCGCTTGCTATTGCAGGACTGACTTCCTACACTTGGAATCCGGTTTCTTCCGAGCAGCTGCAGGCGGCACAGAACGCTCTTGGTGACACTACCGTTTATTGGACCGTACATGGTAACACAGTACATAAGTACCATATTGATTCCGACTGTTACTCTCTCAAAAACGCAGTGGATGACACCATTTATAGTGGAACTGTTGATACGGCGTTCGAGCAGAAAGCCACCGCGCTTTGTAAGAACTGTCAGAAAAGACATCTGGAGGATATTGAAGGAATAGAGAATGTTTTCACCGGCGATGAAAAAGGTGAAAAAGCCGAAGAATTGGAAGAAGCTTCCATCCCTGAATAAACAGAAACTGTAAAATGATGAAGGCGCACCGAAAGGTGCGCCTTTTTTATTCAACAAACTGGAATTTGCCTCGCAGGCATTAGTTCGACAAATCCGAATTTGTCTCGCAGGCCTTGTCTCGGCAAATCAGAATTTGCAGAAATCTTGCTGGCTCATTAAATCAGAATTAATATTCTTATACCGAACGAGGAACTGTCCCGCAGGGACATGCATAAGCAACGAGGGAAATGCGAAAA
>JAZUGA010000203.1:0-4071 GCA_045640945.1 Lachnospiraceae bacterium
TATAGTCGAACCATTTGCAGCAAAATGATTGGTCGAGCCACCAATTCCATAGGTTGAGTTTGCATAATAGAAATTATCCAAATTCGAAATACCTGGCTCACCTGGTATGGATGATGAATTTTTCAAAACCGACAAATATACAGGATACTGGTCTCCAACTACTGTCGGATCAAGAATACTGGAAACGACATCTGCTTCAGACATTACATGGAAATAGAGGTCCTTCTCATCAATATCTACAAAAAAATTTCTCCATGACTTAACATGATATACCTCGCCAATCGTTGCTGAGGATGAAAAGGATGCTATCAAATAATCTCCCGAAGTATAACTCCATGTATTAGTCGTTACATTGGTGCCTGCTCCTTCTCCATTCGCCGCCTTAAACAAGGCTCCATTAACATCATTTCTGTCTACTCTCCAGCGTGCTTGCAGAACATTATCCTTGTGAATACGAAGAGTGGTTCCCGGTGCAACATAATAATCTATTCGGTTGTCTGTATCCCACCTATCAATGTTAATTATTTCTTTTTCACCTGCGCCAGCTCTGCTATCTCCGCTCAAAACATAGAAAGTAGAAAAACTATTGGTTTCAAATGTTAAACTGTCGTTATCAAGGTTTATAGAATCATCAAAGGATGAGAAGTATTCTGTATAAATAACGTCTTCTTTACCGGTTACAGCATAAGCTAAATCAGCTTCTACTGGATGCGTAGCAACTGCAACTGGATCAGCTGACTCAATCGCTGTTCCATTCTCAATTCCATTCAAAATAGCATCTCTTGTATCCAGGACGTGAATAACATCTACAGCTGTATTCTCATACGTCTCAATTCCGCTGATTTTTACGCGAACAGTATCATCTGGCTGGAACTTGTAGCCCTGGTTATATAATTCAAGATCTAAACCAACAAGGCTTACATTTTCAGCATCTTCTGGTATTAATCCATCCGGAATTTCATGTAATGATGCAGACAAAGTTGAAGTTACTGGCAAATCGCCGGTAACCTGAATCGTCAGATTGCCTACGGTAGCTGATACGGTTACTTCGTTATGAACTGGATGATCATTTACTTTCCATTCCGCGAAGATATCCATATCTTTTGTTACTGCGGTATCGTTAAAGGTAAAAGCTTTCTTAACACCATTGTCCATGTAGTACCAGCCGTCGAATAAGTAGCCTTTCTTCATTGGAAGCTGAAGCAATGGAGCAACGCTGCCATGGCCTACTTCTTCCTGGAAGAATATTAAGGCCTCGTCCGGAGTTGCAGAAGTCGTATAAGAGGTCATATCTTCACGACTCTTAAATACTCGAACATTATGATTTATGCGGGTCCATTTTGCATAAAGCATCAGGTCGTTGGCCGGCATGGTTTCAGCAAAAGTAGCTTCCGTTCCTGGGAAGCATCCTGGGGTCGTATACCATCCCTCGAAAACATATGCATCTGGCTCATAGCTGGATGGATATGGAGGAATGTATTCGCTGATATAATTGCCATTAGCGTCTTTAATTTCCGATAACGGCATTTCATACATAACGTTGTTAATCGTCAAGGACGTAGCTTCCACGTTATAGAAGGAAAGTTTGCTACGTTTTCTGACATAATACAGATATTCTACATAGGTGGTCTTTCCGGAACCATCTTTAATATTTTCATAAATTCGACCAACTGGATTGAAACCAGTGATTCCCTTATTCGTTACACCTTGGGAATCTAATTTTGTATTTTCATGATAAAGCATATCTTGGTCATAATACTTCATCTTATCGGTTGCAAAATTATTCTGGTCATAATTATCAGAATACTTAAATGAAGAAGTGTAATGATCAACAATCGTTCTTCTCATGGTTTCATCTGTAGAAGCTGTTTCCTGATCAAAACTTTCAAACATATAGTTCAGAATGCAATCATTCAAAGAGGCAGAATAAACTGCGTTATTCGTTACTACTCCATTTACTGCCGCACGACAGAAATCTGATGGAATGGTAAGTCTCTTCGAGGCGCTATTTACTTCAACGCCCTGCAAAGCCCATTTGGAGAAGATATTTCCATTGGTATCACTGGCATTACCGTTCACCTTATATACATTATCCAATGTATTCAAAACAGAAAGTCCTGGCCAAATATCGCCAATGTTCTGCTCATATTTTGCCTGGAAGGAATAAATTACATTCTTTGGATAAGAACAGGTACCTAATTCCAAAGCGAAAGAAGATTCAAAGTTGCTTCTCTCCGTTCCGGATGGATAATGAACCTGTCCATTTTCATCATTCAAATAATAGTATTTCTTACCTTTACCGTCATTTTTATCCCAGTAAATATAATAATAACGATCTCCGCCCTCTTCTTTCTGTAAATAACCGAAAGAAATACCTAAAGAAGAATCTTCTAAATAACGGAGTCTATGGCGGGAAGAAGATGTACCATCACTTAAGGTGTAACAATCCGATGTTGAGGAAGCGGTACCTAAAGAATATCCTTCTGGAAGAACATAACAGAACTGATTATGAGTATGAATTCCATTCTCATAATCAAAGAAGCAATCCTCTGTATGGGTATGGTCTGCACCTTCTTCTAAGCAGCACTGTCCATAGCCCACAAAATTAAAGGTATAAAGATTTCGGTCATAGTAAACATTGACAACAGAAGATCCGTCGCCTGCTACTACAACGTTTTTATCGGTTAATTCATCGTTATAAGAGAAGTACTTAAAGACGGTAGAAGTAACCCCTACATCGGTAGCTGTTGCCGGCTGTCCGCTGACAATACTATCGGAATCTGCAGAAACCGTTTTACTACCCCAGTAAGCATATGCATCGTCATTTGCATTCTGTTTCCAGTAAACAATGGTATAACTGGAGTCTGTTGCTTTCCACTGTGCTTCTAAAGTTACATTGCAGGAAGGAACTGGAACAAGGCCTTCACTAATGCCTTCCAGAATTTCCTGCTCTTCGTCGGACATATCGTCTGGAGTAATTACTCTCCAACCATCAAATTCATAACCTGCCCGTGTAGGAACTCCGGTACTTACCAAAGCATCATAACGTGCATATATCGGCGCTACGCCATAGCCTCCGTCCAAGCGGAAGTTGATCAGATAGTAATCACGGGCAAAGTTAAGGATAACTTCTGTGCTTCCATCTGCTGCTACGGTAGCACCTTCATATTCAAGCTGAGTAAATCCTGGGAACTCAGCACTATAATCTAAATCTGTTGGAACAGAATCGCCTGTTTTCGCGGTTTCTGTTCTTGAGTCGTAATATGCGTAGTTATCATCTTCAACGTTCTGTAAGAAGAAATGAACAGTATAGGTTGTATCCTGTGCTACGTATACTACGTAATAAGTTTCATCTTCATCGACATAGTCGATATCTACATCTACAGCCTCTGCAAGAAGAGCCGTAGATTCATCAATCATCCATTTTCCTCCGTCCTCATCCCAAGCGGATTCATCAACCAAATAAGGGATATATCCGTCAAGGACTGGAGAGTCAATGGTCGTTTGGAAAGCTTCCTCAATCCGTAAAGCTTTCTCATAAGGATCAGCTGCAGAACCGATCTGGTCTGGTCCTTCATTTTCATAAAGATATTTAATTGTAAGCGTATTTGTAAGGCTTTCTTCGCCATTGGTTTCACCAAGAGGTGCAGCCGCGAAAGCCATCATTCGAGGAGCGCTGTAAAGCGGTGTATAATTAGCAACCACGCTTGCCTCGTCGTAATAAGTAACGGTAACCGGTTCGGTATAATATTCGTCACCATCCAGGAAGATACGGCATCGAATTACCGCCTGATTATTCTCATCTAAGATATTTCGTAAGAGTGGATAAGTTAAGCAACACTCCTCCGCATCCTTGCCATCAATGTCTGCGTATTCTTCCGTACCCGGAATACGAATCTGCCACTGATAATCCTCTGCAGACTCAACAGAAACGGTCAGTTGCTCGTCTCCAACAAGCTCCAGTTCCTGAACCGCTTCTCCGGAATAATAGGTTGGTAACAGAACATCGTTGTAACTTGCGGATTCTGTGGTTTCAAAATCAGGACCCACAATGTCAGCAAATACAGACGT
>JAZUGA010000204.1:0-4125 GCA_045640945.1 Lachnospiraceae bacterium
AATACTCTTAATCTGTCTTCTGGAGTTTTTGGAATACCTGTGTCGTCGCAGCAAAGAGCAACACATTCCCACTCTGTATCAGCGATAACTGGGAAGATCTTAGCGATCTTGTCGCCTTCGCCTGAAACTGAGTTGATCAGACCAGGTTTGTTAACGAAAGGCATAGCAGCGATGATAGCGTCTGGGCTTGGGCTGTCGATAGCGATTGGAAGGTCTGTAACTTCCTGTACGAGGTCGATGAGCCAATGAAGAGTTTCAACTTCGCCAACTTCTACTGATGCGCAAACATCGATATATGTAGCGCCAGCTTCGGTCTGTTTGATAGCCAGATCTTTGATCCATTCGCCGTTCTTTTCTGCGATTGCTTTTGCAACTGATGGAATAGAACCATTAATTTTTTCACCAATAATAATCATTTTAAAATTTCCTCCTAAGTAAGTCTTAGAACACATACATACATGATGATTTTATAATACGCGTCCCTTGAATTCTATAATAATATTAAAACAAATTATAAAAAATATTCATTGTGGCGCTCATATTGAAAAGATTTTACAAAAAATACCTTTTGATGCCTCACTTATGACCCTTAAAAATGTATGAAAGACCTGCGGTGGATATCCAGCATTCCGTACTTCCGGATTGCTTCGATATGGGCCTTTGTTCCATAGCCTTTATGGGAAGCAAAACCGTATTCCGGATACATTTTATCGTATTCGTACATCATCCGGTCCCTGGTAACTTTTGCTATGATGCTTCCTGCCGCAATGCTGATGCTTTTCGCATCGCCTTTTACAATGCCTTCCTGAGGAATCGTAATTCCCGGAATGGTTACTGCATCTGCCAGAACAAAATCCGGCTGAGGATCCAGCTTGGAAATGGCCTGACGCATAGCTTCATAAGTAGCCTGAAGAATGTTGATTTCGTCAATTACCGTACTCTCCACGATTCCCACGCCTACACTGATGGCGTTTTCCATAATGCAGTCATACAGCTCTTCTCTTTTCTTCTCCGACAGTTTCTTGGAATCATTCAGATAGAGAATTTCTTTTTCCGGATTTTCAAAATCCAAAATGACGGCTCCTGCTACTACCGGTCCTGCGAAGGGGCCTCTTCCGGCTTCATCAATTCCGCAAATATAAGCACAGTCTTTATGACTGCGCTCATATTCTTTCATTTTATCAATGCGTTCCCGCTCTGCCTGAAGCTTTAAAAGTCTTTTTGCTTCGGCTTCTTCTTTTTTTGTCATTTATGCAATGTCCTCGTCTTTAATGTCCGCTAAGTCTACAGAAATCAGCGTGGATACGCCCTTTTCCTGCATGGTGATACCATAGAGTCGGTCAGCCGCTTCCATCGTTCCTCTTCTATGGGTGATAACGATGAACTGAACCTCATTCGACAGTTTGTGCAGATACTCTGCAAAACGTATAATGTTGGCATCATCCAAAGCAGCTTCAATTTCATCCAGAATACAGAACGGTGAAGGTTTCAGGTTCTGGATTGCAAATAATACGGCAATGGCTGTAAGGGCTTTTTCACCGCCGGAAAGCTGAAGCATATTCTGCAGTTTCTTTCCTGGAGGCTGAGCAATAATGGAAATTCCTGCATCCAGAATATCTACATCTTCTTCCAGTTCAATACGGCCGGTACCGCCGCCAAACATTTCACGGAATACCTTGCTGAATTCATCGCAGATTTTCTTGAATTCGGAATTGAACTGAACACGCATTTCCTTATCCAGGTCTTTAATGATCTTGACCAGATCCGCTTCTGCTTTCAGCAGGTCTTCATACTGGCTGGAAAGGAATTCATGTCTTGCGCTGACTTCCTTATATTCCTCTATCGCACCAACGTTAATAACGCCTAAGCCTTTAATCGCGGCTTTGATTTCGTTGATCTTATCCCGCATTTCTCTGGTATCGGTCAGATTTTCATCTCTTAATCCCAGAGCATTATTATAGGTAAGTTCATATTCATCCCAGATGTAACTGGACCGGTTTTCGAATCTTTCTTCCAGTTTTTCGCGGGAAGAAGAAAGGCGAATCAGTTCTTTTTCCAGTTCTGCAACTTTTTCAGCATACTCTTCCCGTTTGTCAATAAAGCCTTTATGAGAGCCAGCCTGTTTTTCCTTTTCTGCAGAAAGTTCTTCTAACTGGGAAGTTAAGGACTTACGGTCTTCTTCTGCCTGACTTAAGGTATTTAAGATATTCTCAATTTCTGCTTTCTTATCTTCTGCATCCTTTGAAGAATTCTCTTTATTTCTCTTAAGAGTATTTAAGTCGTTGTTCTGTTTTTCCAGTTCATTTTCCAGACGGATAATGGTATTGGTCAGGAAACTATTCTGTTCTACTAATCGGGAATTATCCACTTTCAGATTCTGGGCAATCAAGAGCTGTTCTGCTTCTTCCGCTCTTAAGCTGCTTTGTTTTTCTTCCAGTTCCAGAATGCTGTTTTTAATATTTTCGTTTTCTTTCTGGTTAGAATCCAGCTCATCATTCAAGGACAGGTTTTCGGTATTAATAGAACCGGTCTGTTCTTCAATCGCTTCGCTTTCTTTATTGACGTTTTCATATCCATCAATAATTTCCGCCTTCTTTTCGTTGGCCTGTTCCAGATTAATTTTGATGGTGTTCAGATAAATCTTGCTTTCCTGAAGAAGAGCCTTGTCGTCAGAGATTTCTTTTTCCAGAATATCTTTTCTTCTTTCTACCAGTTCAATCTTCTTTTCCAGATTTGTCTGTTTATCGCCTAATTCCTTAATTTCTGTTTCCAGTTCTTCGATTTCTCTTCTTCTGCCTAACAGATTGGATTTATTCTTAAAAGCGCCACCAGTTAATGCACCGCCTCTGTTTAAAAGTTCTCCTTCCAGAGTAACGATGATCAGAGAGTAATTGTATTTACGGGCAATGCGGATGGCATTATCGATATGGTCCGCAACGACAATCCGGCCAAGCAGGTATTTTGCTACGCCTTCGTATCTTTCTTCTACATTTACCAGAGAGCTGGCAAGACCTAATACTCCGTTCTCATCCAGCACGTCTGTGTTCTTAAATTCACCACGTCCGGTAACCGCCTTTAAAGGAAGGAAGGTAGCTCTTCCCAATTTGTTGGCTTTCAGATATTCAATCGCTTCTTTTGCCGTATTTTCCGTATCCGTAACAATGTTCTGGATATTTCCGCCTAAAGCGGTTTCAATAGCGATTTCGTATTTCTTATCTACTTTGATAATGTCCGCAACAACACCATGAATGCCGCTCTTCTTTTCTTTCAGCTTCATTACTTCTTTAATGCTGCTGCCATAGCCTTCATAACGTTCGGTAATGTTGCGTAAGGACTCCAGCTTCGCTTCGTTGGTAATCTTTAACTGTTTTGCAATACCTAGCTGACGGTTGCTGTCTGCAATTTCCGAATCCGCTTCTTTCAAGTCTGTGCTTTTCTCATTGATGATTTCTTCCAGATCCTGAACCTTTTCTTCCGCATCTTTATACTCTTCTTCCAGCTTCAGGACTTTTTCTTCCTGAGCTTTTTTGTCGGAAGCAAATTTCTCAATATCTGAAGTCAGTTCTTCCCGACGTTTTGCCATCTGTTCCATCATGGTTTCCAGACGTTCCTTACGGGCGTTAATCTGACCTTTCGCATTTACCAGTTCAATCAGGCGCTCTTTGTTCTTTTCAATTTCCAGACGTACTTCTTCACTGTGATTCTGAATTTCTAAAACCTTGCTGTCCTGATCGTTGGATTTTGCAATCGCTTCCGTTAAAGCCTTCTGGTTATCGTCTTTTTCCTTTTGGGCTTTCGTTTTATTTTCTTCCGTTTCTTTTATCTGGGCAGTAATCTCATCATAGCGCTGGCTGTATCTGCTCTCTGCCTCGTTTACGGAATTAATCTGCTCTTCTAAAACCTTAATCTGTCCGGATAGGTTTTCTTTAATAACATCGCCCTGAGCAATCTGATTTTTGATTTCGCTGATCTGCTCGTCTAACTGAAGAATATTTTCGCTTAATTTTTCATATTCGATTTTTGCGTTCTCGAATAAAACCTGAGATTCCTTCAGGTCTGCAGAAGCGATTCCTTCTTTTTCATGGTGTTCCTTGATTTTTCTTCTCAGCTCTCCATAAGTCGGAT
>JAZUGA010000205.1:0-4501 GCA_045640945.1 Lachnospiraceae bacterium
TAAATCTCAACCTGTTTCTGCATATGGTCGATTTCCATGCACTCGTTTGGCTCATGGATATGAGTAATGGAGCCTGGGAATTCGCAGCCGAAAGCGATGATGCCAGGGATTGCTTTTGCATAAGTGCCACCGCCGATAACCATAGGCTTGGTTTCGGTATCACCGGTAACTTTTACATAAGCATCTACCAGAGCGGAAACCATTGGGGAATCTACAGGGAAGAATAAAGGTTCACCGATTCCGCCGATGACGCATTTGCCCTGTTCATCTTCCAGACGGTCCGCAATCAGTTCACGGAGCTGTGGCTCGCGGAAGGTTACAGGAACACGAATGTCGATGGTGCAGCAGATTACGCCGTCTTCCGTCTTAACGATACCATTGCAGAGAGTCAGTGCGCCGTACTCGTCTTCAATACCGATGTTGAAGCCTTCGCCGGTTCCCAGATATCCGATGTGGGAGTTGTAGTATTCAACAAAGTCATCTTTAAATCCAGCGTCTGCAAGAGCCTTCATGGTGTAGCCAGCAGCGTTAACACCCAGGTAAGGAGTGCTGGCATGAGCAGAAGCACCAACAGCCAGAAGGGTCAGTTTTCCATCTTCTTCGGTTAAAGTGAATTCCTTTAATGGGGTAGCTGCAAGAGCTGCCTTCAGAGCGTCTGCATCTACTTCGCCAGCAGGAAGGACCGTCTCACAACGATGGCATACAGCGTTGGTTACGAAGCCACCATTCATGGAGAGAATCTTTGTGCTCTTGCTGTAAACTTTCATGTCCATATGGCCTTTTTCACCATAGATTCCAGGGAAGCTTCCGTCCGGAGTAAAGCCTAAAGTAATTGGCTCTTCCACTTCATTATAGTGCGCCATGCACTTCATGCCGGTCTCTTCATTGCAGCCGAAAAGCAGGCGAACACGTTTATTCATTGGAATGCCTGCATCCTTTAAGAGCTTCATTGCATAGAGGGCACATACAGCGCCGCCCTTGTCATCGGAAACGCCACGTCCGTAGAGCACGCCGTCTTTCTGTACAATCTGGAAAGGATCGGTATCCCAGCCATCGCCAACCGGAACAATGTCCAGATGGGCTACGATACCTAAAATGTCTTTGCCTTCGCCCATTTCTGCATAGCCACAATAGCCATCCAGATTCTTTGTCTGAAAGCCCATGTCTTTCGCCATAGAAAGGGCTTCTTCCAGACACAGATAAGTTTCATCACCGAAAGGTCTTCCCGGTTTTGCTTCTGCCAGTTCCGAATTGTACTTAACCAGACGAGCCAGTGAAGCAATCATGTCATCAGTAAGTTGAACAACTTTTTCTTTTGTATCCATCGTTACGTTCTCCTTTATTTTTCTTACGGCGGGCAAAGACCGAGCCGTTCTTTTCTATTCAGCCGCCATGAGTCTGGCGGAAATTTACGCAGAGATTATTTGCTGATTCGGATATTGGCATCGCAGTTGTTTTGAATGCCGTCAATCTGGATGGTGTCCGAATACTGCCACATATTAAACAGGCAATCGGTTGCAGGAACCGAGGTGTATTTTGCAAACCATAAATCCCACTGAGTAAGGTCGTTCCAGTTCAGATGCTTGTTAATCCATGTTTCGTTGGAGTAGACTCCGCCGCGGAATCCGGCAGCTTCTACCTCTTCACAGAAAGCATTAATGATATTGGTGTAGTCGTTTCTGGTCAGATTGTCGGTACGGGCCGGGCCTCCAGCAGCTTCAATATCAATATAAATCGGCATGGTCAGGTCAATGCCGTAGATCTGTTCCAAAATACGGGCCGCTTCTTCCCGTGCTTCGTCTTCGTTAATGGCCTGGGAAACAAAATATACGCCGCAGTTCACACCCGCTTCTATCGCACCCTTTAAGTAGTGGCGGAGGTTCGAATCATATACGAATTTTCCCGTCTCATAGCCTCGGTAGCCGACACGCATGATGGCAAATTCCACGCCGTCATTTTTTGCCCGCTCCCAGTCGATTTCGCCCACATATTCGGAAATATCAATTCCAAAGGAAGTTTGATATTTACTGTCTTCATAAACATGGCGGCCGCTCTTCATGGCCCATTTGGAATCATCTAAAACCTGAGCCTTTCCGGTAATATCAATCTTTGAATTCTTGCCGGAACAGGAAACCAGGCAGGACAATGCCAGAACCATGATCAGAAGAGCTGCAATGACAGCAAGGACAGAAGTTTTTCTAGTTTTTCCAGTTAGTTTTTTATTGTTCATATCGTCGTATCTTTCTTTGGCCTAGGGCTCTTTGGTGAATGGTTCGGGAAACCGAGCACAAACATACGCTTGTAATAACCATCATTTCTATACTAAAATTATGATAACATACCAAAGGAAAAAAACAAGAAAATCAAGGTTGGAAGAATATGAGATTACTGCAAGTAGAACCACTGGAAAAAACCGGTCTGGTTAATACCTTTTTTACAACGAAAGAAGATACCCACTGGAAACAGGGAACACCGAAAATGGAGGAAAACTATGAGAATCTGGCGGGCCAGTTCGGGCTTACCACAAAAGATTTGGTAGGCGTAAACCAGACCCATACTGCCAACGTAAAAGCTGTGACGAAAGAAAACGGAGGAGAGACCATTCTCTTTCCGGAACAGGAGACGGGCTTTGACGGAATGACCACCAATGTTCCAGGACTGCTTCTTTGCACCAAGCAGGCGGACTGCGTACCGGTTTATCTGCTGGATCCGGAGAAGAAAGCCATTGCCATGATCCACAGCGGATGGAAGGGAACAGCAGGCTTGATCAGCCCTAATGGCGTAAGGCTTATGGAAGAAACCTATGGCAGCCGGCCGGAAAACATTCTGGCAGCTTTAGGCCCATGTATCTGTGGCGACTGCTACGAAGTAAGCGACGATCTGGTAGAACCTTTTGCAAAAAATTTCAGCAAGGACAAAATTGAAAAAATCTTCCTTCCGGGAAAAAAGGAAGGAAAATATTATCTGAATCTGCCACTGGCCATAAGACTTTCCTTGATGGCTGCAGGGCTGAAGGATGAGAATATTTTTGATTCTCCATTCTGTACCCTTCATGCAAAAGAAGCCGATGGAAGGCCGGCTTTTCCGTCTTACCGGAGAGACCATGATGACGTGGAGAGAATGCTGACGGGAATCATGCTGAAATAATCAACAGAAGCTGAAAATTCGTTGAATTAACGCGAAAAACTGCGATTGAAAAAAGAAAAAACAACTAACAATTTCAAAAGAAATTTTATATAATAAAATTGAGTTTAAATGCGTTTGTTTAAGGCCGTAGGGCCGAAAGGAGATTTATGCAGAACTATAAGTATGATGGTTCCACAAAGTTTAATATTAAATCTTTTGATTGCGCAGATACGGGCGAATTCAAAGAGCGCCATGAAGCCATTCAGGAATTTGTCGCAAACCTTGACGAGATAAATGATTACCAGCAGAGACTGTTTGCTGAACAAAAAGAAGGAATTATTTTTGTATTCCAGGCAATGGACGCTGCAGGAAAAGACGGCGCAGTTCGTGCGGTTCTGTCCTGCCTCAGCCCACAGGGAGTTTCCGAGCACAGCTTTAAAACCCCTACTGCCGAAGAAAAGGCTCATGACTATCTGTGGAGATTCTGGAAAGCCCTTCCGGAAAAAGGCCATATCAGTATTTTAAACCGTAGCTATTATGAAGACGTTCTGGTTCAGAAGGTTCATAAAATTTATGAAAGCTACAAATGGGCAGATCGTATCGATCAGGACGAAATCATCGACAACCGCTACAAACAGATCCGGAACTTTGAATCCTATCTGTGGGAGAACAGCTTCCGTGTTGTTAAGATTTTCCTGAACGTAAGCAAGGACGAGCAGGCAAAAAGATTTATTGCCCGTGTCGATACTCCAAAGAAAAACTGGAAATTCTCTTCCTCCGATATTGAGGAGAGAGCTTACTGGGATGATTATATGAAAGCCTTTGAGGTATGCATTAACGAAACTGCCCGGGAAAATACTCCTTGGTACATTGTTCCTGCAGACCATAAATGGTATGCCCGTCTTGTAATCTCCAGAATCATTCTGGAAGAACTTAAGAAAATGGATCCACAGTGGCCGGTTCTTCCGGAAGAAGAAATGGAAGATCTGGCAAAATACCGTGCACAGCTGTTACTGGAAACGGAGCTGGATAATATCGTTATTGACGAAGCTACCAAAGGCTTCCGCGTAAAACCTGCAGATACAGCCATTGCCAATGCGATTAACGCAGATTCCGAAGCTCTGAAGAAAAAGAAATTCCAGAAATATCTGAAACAGTCTGCTTTTGAAATCTTCAAGAACACCTATGGCGTTGACGAAGACCATCTCGAGGTTTTAGGTTCCGTTTACCTGAACTATGAAGAGCAGGAAACTGCTGCAGAAATGGAAAATGCGTCGATTATCAACCAGTATTATAACGACAAGAAGAGAGCGCTGAAGGAACTGTCGGAAGAACTGGGCAAAGAAGGCAAGAAGATCTACGAGAAATTCAAGAA
>JAZUGA010000206.1:0-17775 GCA_045640945.1 Lachnospiraceae bacterium
ACGGCATTGGGCTTAAAAGAGAATGTAGGCAATGAATTCACGTGGACCCAAAAGAGAGAATCCACCTGGATAAAAGAGGCTGTATCGGCACTTTGTATCGGAAATCCACAGCAACAACCGGTTTCAGAGGAGCAGATAAAAATCTACTGGATTGATGGTCAGCTGGATTACCATAAAAAAGCATTTCAACGGGATGGATATAAACATAAAATCAATGAACGGGCTGCAAAATGGCTGTTAATTTCTTCTATTGCGTTATTTGTAATTGTTTTTGCAATGGAATTGTTCTTGAAATCATCGTTAGAACATGAAATTGTTAAAATGTCATTTCCGGATCTCACTATCCAGAATCAGGAGTATGGGCTCACTGTTCTTGCTTTGATGAAATTTCTTCTTGGCGGAGTATCTGCTATTACTGTTTTTCTTGCCAATTATTATGGGAAACTCTCTTTCGAGCGGAAAAGCATTGACCATGCAAAGATGTCTGCCCTTTATGAATCTGCCAAGTGGCAATATGAGTATGGATCGATGGACAGAAAACAATTATTCCGGGAATTGGCAAGAGAAGAGATTATTGAAAATGGTGATTGGATGTCTTATTGCAAAGAGAATCCGCCATCTTTTAATTTGTAATATTAGTAGGACATAATAAATTTCACGGAGGTGTATGTATGGATACATACAGGTATAAAGCGTTTATTTCATATCGGCACATTTCACCGGATGATAAGATTGCGGCAAAACTGCATTCTCTGATTGAAAATTACAGTGTTCCAAAATCAATCCGGGAATCCAAGGGCATAAGTAAAATGGGCCGGGTATTTCGGGATAAGGAAGAGCTGCCTCTGTCAAGCAATCTGGGTGATGATATCCATCGGGCGCTGGAAGACAGTGAGTGGCTGATCTGCATCTGCTCTCCGGAATTTCTAAAATCCAAATGGTGCGCAGAAGAAATAAACTACTTTATTTCCCTTGGAAGATATGACCATATCCTGACCGTGCTAGTGGATGGCGAACCGGATGAAGCCTTTCCGGAAGCCCTGAGATTTGATGAAATCGACGGGGTACGTATAGAAAAGGAGCCTTTGGCTGCGGATGTCCGTGCCGACAGCGTAGAACAATCCATAAAGAAATTACAAAATGAGAAACTGAGAATTTTTGCGCCGATGCTGGGCGTTAATTATGATAACCTGAAACAACGGGCAAGGCAGCGGCGGAACCGGATAACGGCAGGTATTCTGGGTGGCATAATTGTTTTATTGGCAGCTTTTTCAACTTATGCGATTATAAAAAATAATCAGGTTTCTTCTGAAAGAAATACTGCACAGGTATCCCAGTCAAAGTATTTGGCACAGGCAGCCGACGGCATACTGGATGATTCGGGAGATGCTAGACTGGCCGCGTTGCTGTCCCTGGAAGCTCTGCCTGAGGATTTTGACAATCCGGACAGACCGGTTACACAGGAAGCTTTATATGCGCTGCGATCGTCATTGATATCCGGTCTGGGAAATGAATATGAGGTTGTGAAAGACTTTGATATTGGTATAAAGAGTTTCAGGGCTTATGGTGATGTACTTGCTATGTGTTCCGACGATGTTGACGGATACATTTGTATGTACGACCTTAACAGTGCAATGGAAATCGACCCCGGATTTAATTTGGGAAAACGTCCATTCCAACTGGTGTTTTCTTCCGACCTGACGACCGTTTTGTATACGGATTCTTCCGGCATTAACCGAATGGATATGAATAGCAGCGGTGACGCTGACTACCGCTTGATGTACCAATACGGATATCTTAATCAATATGATTATCCGATTGCGGTAACGGAGGACTGCAATGGGTATGTCTTCACCCAGAGCGGATATTATGTTGAAAACCATTTGACAACAGAAAACAGCAACCGATATGTGCAGGAAAATAATGACCGGTTGGTAGGCATTGAAAGACCCGTGATTTATCCGGGCGAATTCATGCAGGAAGAGCCTCAGGGAGACACGTATTATCTGACCAGATTCCAGGGACATGACGAGGCAGACAGCGACCTTGTGCTGATGAGGGCCGGGGATTTTGAGAAAGTTTTTACCGAGAATGTTGTATATTCCTACTTTGTTGAGGAAAAAGACGAAGAGATTTATAAATCGCTGCTTAATTATTATTATCCATCTTATGACGGAACGAAGATTATTGCGCTGAGTGGAAAAGGTGTTTATGTCTTTGATACCTTTACACAGAAGCAGCTGGATTACATTCCTTATACGGATTTGGACGGCAGCTATTTGGATGTTCTGTGCGCATCAAACGTTGATAGCCATGTTGCTTTTACAACCGAGGATGGTGGCTTATACATATATGATTATGATAGCGGCAGGCTGGTAACGGCTGAAACAGAAGGGCTTCCGATTTCTACACTGCATTTTAATGAGGATGGCTCCAGATTGTTATGTTCCTCAGGTAATAATTGCCTTATTGTTGGAATCGATGGAAAAGTAATCCAGAATATTTATGTGAATTTTGAACTGTCGGATGCAGCTTTTGCGTCTAAGGATGTGTATGGAAATGGAACAGATGACAGCTTCATCCTGCTGGTTGGGGAAGGACAGGCAAGACTCCTTAAAGAAAGCTCCAAAATCTCAACCATTATAAGGAATGTGGGAAATCAAGTGGAACGGCCTGACCAGTCAGCTATTACCACGGATGGAAAAGAAGTGTGGTATCTGATGTCTATAATAAATGAGTTCTGTGTAGTTTCACATGATATTGAAACCGGGGAAGAAGAAATTGTAAGGAACTATAATTTCTATGATGAGCCATGTAAATACTATATATATGCAATTAATGACCAGTATATGAGCGTGTCCGGTGCGGACGCGGAGGGCTCGGTTATTTATATCTATGATACGGAAACCCACGAACTTCTCCATACCCTAAGACCACAAGCGGAAGGAATTGATTTCCGTGATGGTTCGGAATTGTCAAACAATACTTATAAAGTAAGTCCTGTAGGAATTACTCCGGATGGAAAATATATCATCTACAAGGGTGAAGAATTTGCGGTTTATGTTTACGAAATAGGGACCTTTGAAGAAAAATACAACTATGGGGAAGCCTATAATTGGTCATTAATGGAATTTGAGGTTGAAGATAATCTGCTTCTGATTCATCAGGGCCTGCCGAACGGAAATGCCAGCAGCCGCCACAAAACCCAGGTAATTGACATGGATACATGGGAGCGGACCGGCAATGAGGAGTCCTTTTTCTGCCACGGCTTTGCGGGCATATTAACCGGCTGTGAGGTGGAAGGCTTCTCAGATATGGTAAGTGTATATCTGTATGATTGCCAGACCCATATCGTTGACATGAAGAACGATAATGAGGCCGTAATTGAGCTGGACGGAATAAGCAAAGTCGCTTTAAGTGAAGATAAAAAAGGAATCATAATGTATTCTTCTATTGGGCGAGGACAATGTTATTATTTTGACGGACAGAATTATACAGAATCGGATTATGATAAGGCTGAATTCGAAAAAATAGAGGGAAACATCCGCGTAGGCGACACCCGAGCTTATTATGAAGGCGGCACCCTGATTGATGAAATCTCAGGAAGCCGTATGCTGGATTTCAACTGTAGAGATATCGTGATTTTGGGCAGCAGTTCAGACGGAAGCAGACTGCTGCTGTACAGGGAAGGCGAAACCACATTATATGTACTTGATTATTTGGAGGGCAACGACCTTCTGGAGGCAGCCCGTGGATACCTGGGCAGCAGGGAACTGACGGCTGTGGAAAAGGAAAGATACTTTATCGAGTAAAAAAAGCCTCTTGCTACATATTGGCGCATTTGAATCAGAATAATTTTAACAAGCTCTGGGTTTTCCGGAGCTTGGTTTTTTATTTATCGTTTATCATAGCTGATTTTTCTATGTTTATCTAACAGTCCTGACAGCTACGGTAACGATAACCACTAACCTCAGGAACGGTCTGGAATGGAACCTGCATCCTGCGGAACTCGCCCGTTGGGCTCAGACAGTCCTCGGATGCTTTTCCAGACCGTCCCTTCGCTAAGTGGTTTCGTTATACGCTGTCAGAACTGTCACATACCCATACAAAAACAGCTACGATATACGTTACATAAAAAATCAACCTATAGAATTCCGGCAGAAAAAAAGTAATCTGACTCTTAACTGACGATGATTATGATGGTATAATAACCTTGTATATTTATGGGGGACTTGTGATGAAGAAATATATTATGGCTCTGGACCAGGGAACCACCAGCTCCAGATGCATTCTCTTTAATAAAAAAGGACAGATTGTCAGTGTAAGCCAGAAGGAATTTACACAGATTTATCCTCAGCCAGGCTGGGTAGAGCATGACCCGAAGGAGATATGGTCCACACAGGCCGGCGTAGCTGCAGAGGCAGCTTTGAAAATCGGTGCGACAGCGGAAAACATTGCAGCTATCGGCATTACGAACCAAAGAGAAACTACTATTGTCTGGAACAAAAAGACCGGAGAGCCGGTTTACAATGCCATCGTTTGGCAATGCAGAAGAACCGCGTCCATTATCGATGCCATCCCGGAAGACATGCAGCAGAAAATCAAAGACCGCACAGGCCTGATTCCGGACGCATACTTCAGCGCATCGAAAATCAAATGGATCCTGGATAATGTAAAAGGTGCGAAAAAAGCAGCCAAGGATGGGGAACTTCTTTTCGGAACCGTAGACACCTGGCTGATGTGGAACTTAAGCGGCGGCAAAATCCATGCGACGGATTATACCAATGCCTCCCGTACCATGTTATTTGACATAAAGAAATTATGCTGGGACGAGGAAATCTTAGAATACTTCGATATTCCGAAGTCCATGCTTCCGGAGGTTCATCCTTCCGGATATAAGTTCGGCAATACGGCGCCGGGCCTGATCAACGGAGACATCCCAATCTGCGGTGTTGCAGGCGATCAGCAGTCCTCCCTTTTCGGATTATGTGGATTCAATAAAGGCGATGTTAAGAATACTTACGGAACCGGCTGCTTCCTGCTTATGAACACAGGGAAGAAGGCTATCGAATCCAAGAACGGATTGCTGACCACCATTGCGGCGGGACGTAGTGAAAAAGTAGATTATGTGCTGGAAGGCAGCATTTTCATTGGTGGTGCAGTGGTACAGTGGCTGCGGGATGAAATGGAAGTAGTTAAGAAATCCAGCGCCAGTGAAAAATCAGCAAAACTGGTTGACGATACGGAAGGTGCATATTTTGTTCCTGCCTTTACGGGCCTGGGAGCTCCTCATTGGAATCAGGAAGCAAGAGGCACCATGGTAGGAATTACCAGAGGCTTCAACAAAAATCATCTGACCAGAGCTTGCTTAGAGTCCATCTGTTATCAGACCCATGACGTTATCAAAGCCATGGAAGCAGATGCAAAATGCAAACTGAAATCTCTGAAGGTAGACGGCGGAGCCAGCAACAACAATATGCTGATGCAGTTCCAGGCGGATATTGTAAACACTTCCATCGAGCGGCCAAAGATGGTGGAAAATACTGCTTTGGGCGCTGCTTATCTGGCTGGCCTGACCGTTGGCTATTGGGAAAGCGAAGAAGAATTAAAGAACAATCAGAAAATCGCGAAAGTTTTTACTCCGGTCATGAGTAAAAAAGAGCGGGATCAGAAAATTAAAGGCTGGAACCGAGCAGTAGAAACTGCGAAGTTCTGGGCGGACATGGAATAATGGAAGAACGTTTTTCAAGAACTGCCATGGTCTTAGGGGAAACGGCAGTGGGAAAATTAAAGAACGCAAAAGTGGCCCTTTTCGGCATTGGCGGCGTCGGTGGATATTGTCTGGAGGCTTTGGCCCGGACCGGTATCGGTTCCTTCCTGCTGGTGGATGGAGACGATGTCTCTTTATCCAACCTGAACCGGCAGATTATTGCGACTATGGACTGTATCGGCCGTCCGAAAGTAGACGTAGGAAAAGAACGGGTTTTAAGCATAAATCCGGAAGCACAGGTTGAAGCCTGTAAAATGTTTTTCCTGCCGGAAGAGGCGGAACGCATCGATTTCACAAAGTTCGATTATATTATTGATGCGGTAGATACGGTGGCTGCAAAAATAGCAATCATTGAAAAAGCGAAAGAAGCAAAAGTACCGGTTATCAGCTGTATGGGAGCTGGAAACAAAATGGACCCGACCGCTTTCCGCGTAGCCGATATTTCCAAAACCAACGTATGTCCCCTGGCAAAGGTTATGCGACATGAGCTGAAAGCGAGAGGCATCGAAAATGTAAAAGTAGTATTTTCCACGGAACCGGCGTTAAAACCGGAAGGAGAGGGAACAGGAAGAAAAACCATCGGTTCTCTGGCACCGGTTGTAGCGGCAGCAGGTATGCTGATGGCAAATGAAGTAATAAAGGAGCTTGGATTAAAATGAGTGACGTAAAAACAAGAATCAGTGAATTAAGAAAATTAATGAAAGAAGCAGGAATCGATGTATATTACATTCCAATGAGCGATTGCCACAACAGCGAATATGTAGCAGCTCATTTTAAATGCATCGGTTTTATTTCCGGATTTACCGGAAGTGCAGGACATGTAATTGTTACCCAGGATGAAGCATGGCTTTTTGCTGATGGACGTTATTACATTCAGGCTGCAAACCAGATCGAAGGAAGTGGAATCACTTTAATGAAATGGGGCAGACCGGAAATTCCGGAACCAGCAGACTTCCTTGTAGAGCAGGCCAACGGAAAAGTTTTAGGCTTTGACGGAAGCGTTGTAAATGCAAACTTTGCAAAACAAATCGGAAGAAAAGCGAAAAAGGTTGTTTATGACCGTGACCTGATCGGCGAAATTTGGACCGACCGCCCAGAGCAGAACTTCTCAGAAACCTGGCAGATGCCTTTAGAAGCTTGTGGCGAAACCAGTGAATCCAAGCTGGCAAGAATCCGTAAAGAATTAGAGAAAGCCATCGACGATTGCCCATACGGTGTAAAGAACGGCACTTACGGATACTTCCTGAATTCCTTAGATGATATTGCATGGATCTTCAATATCCGTGCTAACGATATTCCTTGCAATCCGGTTGCTTACGGCTTTGCTGTAATCAGCGGCGGCATTGCCCATCTTTACACTAACGGAAAAGGCTACGGCAGAGACTGGTACAAAGATGACACCGTGGAATTTGATAATATTCTCATGGACCTGAGCAGAATCAGCTATGACACCTATCGTTACTTCACCGACCGCGGACAGAAGATTATCGACATTAAGAATCCTTCCACTCTGATGAAGGGCGTAAAGAACGAAACGGAAATCGTTTGCCTGAAAGAAGCTTTAAGAAGAGATTCTGCAGTAGAAATCAAGTTCATGAAATGGCTGAAAGAAAACGCAGGAAAGATGGAAATGGACGAAGTCAGCGTGGATAAATATCTGACCGGCCTTCGTGCAGAAAGTGACATGTTCCTGGACCGTTCTTTCGGAACTATTGCAGCATATAAAGAGAACGCTGCCATGATGCATTATGCAGCTACTCCTGCTACGGCGAAAAAGATTGAAGCAGAAGGCATGTTGTTAGTAGATAGCGGTGCTCAGTATAAAGATGGAACCACCGATATTACCAGAACTTTTGTCCTTGGCGAATTAACGGATGAAGAGAAGAAAGCTTTCACCTTAACCGCTGTTTCCATGTTAAGACTTCTGAATGCAAAATTCATCGAAGGCTGCAGAGGCGAGAACGTTGACATTTGCGCAAGAGAAGTTATGTGGAAAGAGGGCATGGACTATAAGTGCGGCACCGGCCATGGCGTAGGCCATATCTTAAACGTTCATGAAGGACCGCATAACATCCGCTGGAGCATTAATGCAGCTGGCCCAAGCGCTGTATTTAAAGAGGGCATGGTTGTTACCAATGAGCCTGGCGTTTACAGAGAAGGCAAATTCGGTATCCGTACTGAAAATGAAATGATTGTTGTTCCTTACATGGAGACGGAAGACGGCAAATTCCTTCAGTTTGAAAATCTGACCTTTATTCCAATCGACTTAGACGGAATTGATACCAAATACATGACCGAAGAAGACAAGAAACTTTTGAACGACTACCATAAATCTGTTTATGAAACAGAGCAGTGTTATCTGGATGCAGAAACGAAAGAATGGCTGGCTGAATATACGAAATCCGTATTCTAAAAATGAAAAAGGTACTATTTGTTTACAATCCTAATGCAGGAAAAGGAAAAATACGAAAGAATATTCATCTGATTCAAACGACTTTTGAGCATGCGGGTTACGAGATTGACCTTTATCAGACCAAGGCGCCTCTTGACGGAAAAAGGGAAATCAAGGAAAGCGCAGAGAACTATGATCTGGTTGTTTGTGCCGGAGGCGATGGAACTTTAAGTGAAACCGTTTCGGCCATGATGGAAATGGAAGAAACGAAAAGGAAGCCGGTTGGCTTTATTCCAACGGGTTCCACTAACGATACGGGCAAAAGCTTCCACTTGCCAAAAGAAATTCAGAGTGCGGCAGAAGTGGCTGCGAAAGGAATGGCTTTTTCTACCGATATCGGAGCCATAAACGACGCCTATTTCACCTATGTTGCATCCTTTGGCAAGCTATCGGCAGTTTCCTGCTTTACTCCTCAGGACCTGAAACGGAAATTCGGTCATGCGGCTTACATTTCCGAAGGCGTAAAGGCTTTGATCCAGCTGGAATCCTACAATATGACCATCGATTATGAAGATGCAGATGGAATCGTCCATCAGGAATCCGGAGACTACTATCTGGGTATGGTAACCAACACCTTCAGCGTAGGCGGATTCAGCGGAATTACGGGGGATTCTGTGGACCTTCAGGACGGCCTGTTTGAAGTTATTCTTTTAAGGCGCCCGAAGAATATTCTTGACTTTGCGAAGCAGGTAAATAATATGCTGATATCTCCGGATAAGGACAAATCTACGGTAGAAGTACGTAAATTCAAGGCAAAAAAACTTACCTTTACAGCAGATCATGAGGTACAGTGGGTAATTGACGGGGAAGACGGTGGAAAACATGAACTTGTGAACATCGTGAATAACCAGAAGGCTGTACAGATTATGGTGAAAAAAGTTTAAAAAGATTTAAAAAACATACGTTTTGTGGTTTTGAGATATTCAACAAACGATATATAGTGTGTGTAAAAATAAAAAAGTTATCCACAATTTTCTAAAAAATGTGGGGATAATTATTACAAAAAGATTAAATTTTCTTTAGAAAACGAAGAAAATAATAATAAAAAGTTAAAGAAAAAGTAATGATGAAACAAGAAGACAAAGAACGGTACAACGACCTGATTCAAGACGAGAGTCTGTTAAGCCCGAAAGAGTTAAGAAAACGTAAAAAAGAAGAGAAGAGAGCAGCTAATCCGAAAATGTATAATGCATTGGAATGGCTGGTAATTATCGTGCTGGCCCTGGTGATTGCCCTTTTCATTAATTTTGTAATTATCATTAATTCCACGGTTCCCACCGGGTCTATGGAAACGACAATTATGCCGGGCTCTCGAATGATCGGGCTTCGAGTATCTTATTGGTTCAGTGACCCACAGAGGGGAGATATCGTAGTATTCAAGTATCCGGATGATCCTTCCCAGACTTTTGTAAAAAGAGTCATTGGCCTTCCGGGAGAAACGGTAGAAGTCATCGATGGCGTTACCTATATTGACGGCGTTGAGCTGGACGAACCTTATATTAATCCGAACTACTACATAACAAGAAATATGGATTCGGAAGATTATGGTCCGTATACCGTACCGGAAAATTCCTATTTTGTAATGGGGGATAACCGTGGCAACTCCAAAGATGCCAGATATTGGACCAACACCTATGTTCGGAAGAAAGCAATTCTCGGAAAAGCCATGTTTGTATACTGGCCGTTTTCTGAGTTTGGAAAATTAGAATAGTATGGAAAAAACAAGAATCGAACAGCAACTGGAATTTATTGCAGAAATTGACAAAATGAAGAGCATCTACCGCCAGACGTACATTGCCGATACCAGCAGAGCGGAAAATGATTCGGAACATTCCTGGCATTTGGCTTTAATGGCCATGCTTCTTTCGGAGTATGCCAACGAGAAGGTGGATATTCTCCGTGTAATTCAGATGGTACTGATTCATGACATGGTAGAAATCGATGCAGGGGATACCTATGCTTATGACCCGGAGGCGAATAAAACCAAAAGGGAAAGAGAACTGAAGGCAGCCGACCGGATTTTCAATATTCTTCCGGAAGAACAGGCGAAATGGATGCGGACTTTGTGGGATGAATACGAAGCTGCAGAAACCATGGAAGCGAAGTTTGCATTAAGCCTGGATATCCTTCATCCGATTATGATGAACGACTTGGGAGAAGGAAAAGCCTGGGTGGATCATGATGTAGTGGAAACTCCGGTAAGGGAGAGAATTGAAAGAATGCGCCCAGGCAGTGAAGAACTGTTTTTACTGGCTTCCGCCATCGTGGATAAGAACCTGGAAAAGGGTACGATTATCCCTTCGAATTCGTGAAAAAATTTATTGCATTATCACGTTAAATTGTGTATCATAACAAAAACTTTATACAGTCAGATGAAGTTTGCAGGAAAGTGGCTGATTTCAGCCTGCCGAAGGAGTAACACTCTCAGGAATCTTAGGTAATAAGATAGGACTGTAAATGGATGAAAATCTGGAGACACCCGTCAACGGGGGCCGAAGGTGCAAGAACTTTTCGAAGTTTAATCTCTCAGGCAAAAGGACAGATCGTTTTCCCTTTATTTGGGGCGTTTGCTTGAGGGTGTGTGCGTTGGTGGCGAAACATCCTCGTTTTGTTATAAAGGGAAAAACACATGAAACCGGGAGGAAGAAAAAATGACATTTAGCGAAATTATCACTTTGATTGACGATTGGGCATGGAGCTATCCTATTCTGATCCTTCTCGTTGGTACTGGCCTTTTCTTAAGTATCCGACTTGCGTTTGTACAGTTTAGGAAATTTGGCTTTTCCATGAAGAATACCATCGGTAAGATGTTCTCCAAAGAAAAAGCCGGAAAAGGTGAAATTACCCCATTCCAGGCACTTACTACAGCTTTAGCAGCAACCGTAGGTACTGGTAACATTGTAGGCGTTACCGGCGCCATTATTGTCGGCGGACCTGGTGCTGTTTTCTGGATGTGGATCAGTGCTCTTCTTGGTATGTGCACAAAATTCGCAGAGGTTGTTCTTGCAGTTCGTTATCGTGAAAAAAATAAAAATAATGAATGGGTCGGCGGACCTATGTACTATATTAAGAACGGTTTAGGAAAGAACTGGACTTGGTTAGGCATTCTGTTCTGTATCTTTGCCGGACTTGCAGCTTTCGGTATTGGTAATGCTACCCAGGTTAACTCAATTGCAGAATCTATTTCTACCGCAATTGACTCCTTAGGCGGCAACACCGGAGCTACCATGCTTCATTTCTTAGGATCCGATTTTAAATTAAGCTACCTTATCGTTGGTATTATTGTAGCTATTATCGTAGCTTTCGTAATCATCGGTGGTATTAAGGTAATCGGAAAGATTACAGAAAAAGTTGTTCCTTTCATGGCAGCAGTTTATATCATTGCTACTCTGGTTATTATCTTCTCTAATGTTGGATTTATCGGTGAAGTATTCCGTATGATCTTTGCTGGTGCTTTTTCACCAAAGGCTGCTTTAGGCGGAGCTTTCGGTATTACTGTTCTTACAGCTATGAAGAAGGGCGTTGGCCGTGGCTGCTTCTCAAACGAAGCTGGTCTTGGTTCCGCTCCTATCGCTCATGCTACAACATCTGAAACAAATCCTGTAAGACAGGGCGTTTTCGGTATCTTCGAAGTATTCATGGATACTATCGTTATTTGCTCCCTTACATGCCTCACCGTTCTTACTACTTACTGTGCAGGCGGCGTATCCTTTGAATGGGGTACAGGCGGTGGTGCTGCTATCGTATCTACAGCTTTAGGTACAGTCTTCTCAAATAGTGTTGGTTCTGTAATCATTGCTGTTTGCTTAAGCTTGTTCGCACTTTCCACCATTATCAGCTGGTCTCTGTACGGTGTAAGATGCTGCGAATTCATTTTCAAGGGCAACAAAGTAGCAGTTACAATTTACAAGATTATTTTCGTTCTCTTCGTTATTATGGGTTCAACCTTAAGTCTGAGCGATGTATGGAACATTGCAGATATCTTAAATGCATTCATGGCTATCCCGAACTTAATTGCCCTGATCGCATTAAGCCCACAGGTTTACAGACTGACGACAGAATTCTTCGCTGGTCTGAAATCGGAAAAGAAACAGAAAGCGTAATTCATAGAAATACAGGTCTCTTGACCGCCTTATCGGTGAAATGTATAATTAACGGGTAAGGAGTGATAATTATGGATAAAAAAACAAAAGATTCTTTATTGAATATTGCAGCAGAATTAGTTGTATCTCCTTTAAGAGTATATGCGGCTGCGAAGGAGCTGAAAGCAAAACTGGATGCTGACGGTACCAACGATAAGATTAAATCTTATGTAAATGATTTCGGTGCTAAAGCGAAAGAGTTTGGCGCAAAAGCCGGAGAAAAAGCAAAAGAGTACGGCGATAAAGCAGAAGAAAAGGCAAAAGCATATTCCGAAAAAGCAAAAGATATTTTTGAAGACTTTAGCGAAGATGCAAAGAAATTCGGCGATGAATTTACCGCAAAAGTAAAAGAATTTGCAGACAGTATTGATGGCAAAGACGAGGAAGAGGATGCCATGGATGACGATCTGGATGCGATTATTTTAGATGCAGTGAAAGAAGAAAATAAAGAAGAAACCGAAGAATCTTCCGAAGTGGAAGAATAGCAAAATTTTAACTAAATAAGGTATTAATAAACATTGACTTCTCGTGATGGTTGTTATATTCTGGGTATAACAATTAGAACGAGAGGTCTTGCTATGTATATAGAAATAGATTTTAATAGTGATGAAGCTATATATGTACAGTTAAGAAACCAGATTTTCATGGCGATAGCAACTTCCCAGATTAAGGAAGGAGAGTCGCTGCCGTCGGTAAGAGCTTTAGCGGACACCATTGGTGTTAATATGCATACCGTTAATAAAGCTTATTCGACCTTACGTCAAGATGGATTTCTTAAAGTTGACAGACGCAGAGGAGCCGTAGTGGCCGTTGACATCGATAAGATGACTTCAATGGCGAAAATGAAGGCTTACCTGCGTCCTCTTATTGCCCGGGGAATCTGTAAGGGTCTTACCAAAGACGAAATTAAAGAATTAGTTGATGATCTTTATGAAGAACTGAACTAGGAGATTATTATGAAACGACCGTTTACCAAAATGGCCCAGGAAGTTGTGGTTGCAGCTACTGAGGCTTCTGTAAAATTGCATCACACCTATATTGGAACGGAGCATCTTCTCATCGGTTTAGCCGAAGTAGATGGCTCTACTTCTCAGAAAGTTTTAGGTGCACATAAAATAACCGCTGAGGCTATCGAAACTCTGATTGAAAAGACTTTTGAAACTCAGGCTGCGGTTTTAACTTCTGATGGAGAAAGCTTTTCTCCAAAGGCGGAGCATGTTCTGGAAAATGCCGGAATGGAAGCTTCCAAATATCATGTTTCGGAAGTGGGTACAGAGCATCTGCTTATTGCCCTTCTGAAAGAAGAGGACTGTGCTGCCATCCGTATCCTTACCGGATTAGGCGCAAACCGTCAGAAGATTTTCGCAGAACTGTTAGGAGCTATGGGAGAAGACTTAGAGGCTCATAAATCCGAACTGGCGATGGATAAGAATCAGCCAGGTGCGAAAAAAGAAGGCATTATTAAAGAGTTCAGCCGTGACCTGAACGAGGCTGCACGTATGGGAAAGCTGGATCCGATTATCGGTAGAGCGGACGAAATCAGCCGTATTGTTCAGATCTTAAGCAGACGTACCAAGAACAACCCTTGTCTCGTAGGCGAGCCGGGTGTTGGTAAAACCAGTATTGCAGAAGCTCTGGCACAGAAAATCGTAGCCGGAGAAATCGTAGGTCCTGTAGCGGATAAGAGAATCTTATCTTTAGACCTTCCTGCAATGGTAGCTGGTTCCAAATACCGTGGTGAGTTTGAAGAGCGTGTAAAAAAAGTCATTAACGAAGTAAGAGATGACGGCCATATTATTTTATTCATGGACGAAATTCATACCATGATCGGCGCTGGAGGAGCAGAAGGCTCTATCGATGCTGCCAACATTTTGAAACCTGCTCTTGCAAAGGGCGAAATCCAGATTATCGGTGCTACGACTTTAGACGAATACCGGAAGCATTTTGAAAAAGATGCTGCTCTGGAAAGAAGATTCCAGCCGGTATATGTTGAGCAGCCGACAAAAGAAGAAACGATTGGAATCTTAAAAGGTTTAAGACCGATTTATGAGGACCATCACAACGTAGAAATTACGGATGATGCCATTGATTCTGCAGTTAATTTATCTATGCGTTATATTAACGACCGTTTCCTTCCGGACAAAGCAATCGACCTGATTGATGAAGCTGCCAGCAAGGTCCGTCTTTCTTCCTACATTATGCCTACGGAAGTAAAGAACCTGGATGACAAATTAAATAAAATGGAAGAGAAGAGAGAAAAATATCTGAAGGCCGGAAATTTAAAACAGGCTTCTTCTCTGACTACAGATATTAAATTACTGAGAGACTCCATTCGTGAGTATAAAGAAAGCTTATCCAACAACAGTCTGAATTCTCTTCAGGTAACGACAGAAGATGTAGCAGATGTTGTTTCCAAGTGGACAAAGATTCCTGTAAAAAAATTAGCAGAAGAGGAAGGCGCACGACTTGTAAAACTGGAAGAAACTCTTCATAAGAGAGTTATTGCCCAGGACGAGGCTGTCGTAGCTTTAAGTAAGGCGATTCGCCGTGGCAGAGTCGGATTAAAAGACCCTAACAAGCCGATTGGAACTTTCCTGTTCTTAGGACCTACGGGTGTAGGTAAAACGGAGCTGAGCAAGGCCTTAGCCGAGGCTATGTTCGGTACCGAGAATGCGATTATCCGTGTTGATATGAGTGAATATATGGAAAAGCATAGTGTATCCAAACTTATCGGATCTCCTCCGGGATATGTTGGATACGACGAAGGCGGACAGCTTTCCGAGCAGGTTCGCAGAAATCCGTATTCCATTATTCTGTTTGATGAAGTAGAAAAGGCTCATCCAGATGTATTCAATATTCTTCTTCAGGTTTTAGACGACGGAAGAATTACGGATGCTCATGGACGCGTTACGGACTTTAAGAATACGATTATCATTATGACCAGTAACGCCGGTGCCCAGAGAATCATGGAGCCAAAGAACTTAGGCTTTGCTGCAGAGCATTCTGCAAAAGCAGACTACGATGCGATGAAGAATGCGGTAATGGATGAAATCAAATACATCTTTAAGCCAGAGTTCCTGAACCGTATTGATGAAATCATCGTCTTCGAATCCCTGACCAAGGACAATATGAAAGACATTATCAATATTCTCTTAAAAGATCTGGCAGACCGTGCGCTGACACAGATGAACGTAAAATTAAGAGTCGTGGATAGTGCAAAAGAGTATCTGGTAGAAAAAGGCTATGATCCGAAATATGGTGCCCGTGCCCTGAAGAGAAAGGTACAGACCTTACTGGAAGATGAAATGGCAGAAGAAGTACTTTCCGGCAGAATCAAGGCTGGAGATACGGTTTATGTAAAAGCAGTAAAAGAGAAAGACAAATTAGCATTTACTGTTGCAAAAAGGAAAGAAAAGTAAGAATGGCGAAAGCAAGAGATACAATATTTTTCTGTAAAGAGTGTGGATACGAAAGTTCCAAGTGGGCGGGCCAATGTCCTGCCTGCCACGAATGGAATACTTTTGTAGAAGCGCCTTCCCAGAAAGACAATAAAGCCGGCGTGAGAAAAGCCCCTACGCTCCGGATGCTCAGCGAGGAGTCCAAGCCTGTTTCCATGTCGAAAGTAAAAGCGACAGAGGACGAGCGTATTTCTACTGGCATCGAAGAGTTCGACCGGGTTTTAGGCGGAGGCATTATTAAAGGCTCCCTGGTTTTAGTTGGCGGAGATCCAGGTATCGGAAAATCTACTCTTCTGACCCAGGTCTGCAAAACTTTAAGTGATGCCGGTCACAGTGTTCTTTATGTAACTGGTGAGGAATCCTTAAGCCAGATTAAATTAAGAGCCAATCGTATCGGCGAATTTAATGACAATCTGAAACTTTTAGCAGAAACGGATTTAGATATTATTGAGGCGGCGATTACCGAAGAAAAACCAGAAGTAGCCATTATTGACTCCATCCAGACTATGTATCGTCCGGATGTTGCAAGTACTCCGGGAAGCGTTGGTCAGGTAAGAGAATGCACCAATCTGTTAATGCAGCTGGCAAAAGGCTTAGGAGTAAGCACCTTTGTTGTTGGCCATGTAACGAAAGAGGGCGTTGTAGCCGGCCCTAGAACCTTGGAACATATGGTAGATACGGTCCTTTATTTTGAGGGCGATTCTCAGGGCTCTTACCGGATCTTAAGAGGTGTGAAAAACCGTTTCGGTTCCACCAACGAAATCGGTGTATTTGAGATGTGCGCAGAAGGACTGAAGGAAGTAAAGAATCCTTCTGAGTTCATGCTGACCGGAAGGCCGGAAAATGCTTCTGGCTCCATCGTTTCCTGTTCTATCGAAGGAACCCGTCCGATACTCATCGAGATTCAGGCTTTGGTTGCAAAGTCTGGTCTGGGAAATCCGAGAAGAAGTTCTACAGGTATTGACTACAATCGTATGAATCTTTTGGTAGCGGTTTTGGAGAAACGTCTGGGATTTGCTATGTCCGACTGTGATGCCTATGTGAATATTGTCGGCGGCGTAAAAATTAATGAGACGGCTCTGGACCTGGCAGTAATTTGTGCCATTGCTTCCAGCTATATGGATTTTGTAGTTAATCCAAATACGATCGCCTTAGGCGAAGTAGGACTTTCCGGCGAAGTAAGAAGTGTAAATATGATTGAAGCCAGAATTAATGAGGCGAAGAAATTGGGCTTTACGACCTGTATCTGCCCGAAGTCTGCGCTGGCTTCCTTAAAAAATATAAAGGACATGGAACTCATTGGAGTTGCCGATGTCCGTGAAGCAATCAGTCGATTAAAACAAAAAAGATAAAATAAAAAAGTCCTTGAAACCAAGGACTTTAGCAGGGGAAGAGAGATTCGAACTCCCGTGAGCGGTTTTGGAGACCGTCATACTGCCACTGTATGATTCCCCTAAGCACCTGTAATTTATATCACAACAGGTACATAGATGTCAAGAAAGTATAAACGCTAATATGCTAAAAAAGATTTCTTTAAGCGTAAAAATAATAGTGTCTGTTTTCATTCTGACTTTTGTAGCAGTAACTGCAGGAGTCGGAAATATGAAAACCTATGCTTTGGATAAACAAGGAAGAGCTTTAGGCGTGGATGTTTCTTCTCATAATTCCACTATTGACTGGAAAGCAGCAAAAGCGGATGGTATTGATTTTGCAATTATCCGTATCGGATTTGGCGATGATGATACGAATCAGGACGATTCCAAAGCAAGAGAAAATATGGCTGGCTGCCAGGCAGCAGGAATTCCTTTTGGCGTGTATATTTATTCTTATGCAATCAGTGAGCAAGAGGTTATCAGCGAAGCGAATCATACCTTACGAATGATTGACGGATATAATCCGGAACTGGGCATCTGGTTTGATATGGAAGATGCGGATTACTATAAAGAAAGACAT
>JAZUGA010000207.1:0-2671 GCA_045640945.1 Lachnospiraceae bacterium
GATGGAAGTTTGAAGGTTGGTTTGCTGATGCAGAATTCACAAAGACTTTTGACTTCTCCACAACAATCGAAGAAAACACGACCGTATATGCAAAATGGAGCGAAGTGAAGAAAGAGCCGGTAGATACCGGCGATCATAGCAATCTTCCTCTGGCAGCAGGAACTGCAGCAGCATCCTTACTTGTACTGATCGGAGCATGCGTTCTTAGAAAAAAGAGTAACTAATCCTTCCTAAATTAGTGAAATAATAAAGAGCACGAAGCGGAAGACTTCGTGCTCTTTTCTTATTTACTGGTTATAAACGTTTCTTATTTCTGGAATCTAAATACGTTCCATGAAATCTTCTTTAAGGTTGTGGTAAGAATGCCGTTTTCAAATTTTGCATCTTTGGTTACGTCAACTGGGCTATTTAAAGTTGGGTTCTCGAAGGAATTCCGTTTGTCGCCGTTTACGTCTGCCATAGCGGTATATTCTACCAGTTTGTAATCGCCGAATCCGCGAATGTCCAGAGTGAATTCATGCTCATCTTCCCAATCGCTGTTGCAAACGAATACGTTGAGAGCACCGTTTTCTTCATCAAAAGCAGCACCAGCGGTAACGTAAGGAACATCTTCAAATCCTGCATACTGGTTCATGTTATCAATTGCATAGGTATCTACATCATATTTATCGGTCTCAACTACAGGAAGGATGGATTTGCCCTTTGCCAGGTTGTGAAGAGCCGTCATGGTGTAATGGGAAGCACCAGTCCATACGTTGTCATGGTTGCTTGCGCAATACATGGAAAGACCGCCAGTAGCGCAACCAATCTTTACTCTGTCTGCATGACGGAGAAGAGTTAAGGAAATGGATGCGTTAGCAACTGCAGACATAACTTCTGTTGTATAGGACATTGGTCCATTCATGGTCATGTTGTCTGGATCATGATGGATAAAGTTGGTTGTAGGGTCAAATTTATAGAAATCATCTGGTGATAATCTTCCACCCAGACCGTATTTTGCACCAAGGCTGTAACGCCAGGAGCTTGCGTATTCGTCTAAAGAAAGCATCATAGTTTTCTTTAAGCGGAGTTTGGTCTTCAGGTAATCACTTAAAGCGATTTCCGTGTTGATATAATCTTCAAAAGCATTTACGCCAGCCATTAATCCGCCAACATCACCAACCAGTGCGGAATGATAATGGTGGAGAGAAATGTAATCTACGGATTCGTAGCACTGCTCTAAAACAACTCTGTCCCAATCCGGATAATGAGGAAGGAAAGGAGAGGAAGAAACGCAAGCAACGGTTTCGATGGATGGGTCCGTAAATTTCATTGCTTTGGAAGTCTCATGTGCCAGAACGCCGTAGCCCTTTGGATCTTTTTCCCAGGAAGCAATCTGCCATGGACCGTCCATTTCGTTTCCTAAATACCAAACCTTTACGCCGTAAGGATCTTTATGACCGTTTTTCTTACGAAGGTCGGACCAATAGGTTTCGCCAGGGAAGTTGGTATATTCTACGATGTCGATGGCATCGTTCAGGCTGCCGGTTCCCAGATTGATCGTATATAAAGGTTCTGCCCCGATTTTCTCTGCCCACTGCAAATATTCATCATGACCTACATCGTTTGGAATGAACTGTTTCCATGCTAAATCCAGATTCTGTTTTCTTTCGGATTTTGGACCGATGGAATCTTTCCATCTCCAACCGGAAATAAAGTTTCCCCCTGGAAGACGAACGCAAGGAACGTCTGCTTTTTTCAGGCCATCAATAACGTCCTGACGGAATCCCTGTTCATCTGCGGTAGGATGTTTTGGGTTATACATAGTACCGTTAACCATAGAACCAATCGGCTCTAAAAATCCACCGAAAAGACGTGGAGAAATATCGCCAATCACATAAGATGGATGTAACGTAATTTTTGTTTTTTTCATATCTTCCCTCCTGTTTGTATTTGTTAATTCTATGCCTACAATCTACTATTTTATTGCGCAATAGTCAATTTTTGGGTATAGTTTTCTTAATAAATCTGTTTCGCAGATTTCAGGAGGAAAAAGATGTTAGGAATTGGAATTGATACAGGCGGCACATGTACCGATGCGGTCATTTTTGACCTGGATACAAAAGAGGTTTTAGGCTCTGGTAAGGCTATTACAACGAAGACAAATCTGGAAATTGGTATTGCCAATGCGTTGGATACGTTACCAAAAGAACTGATGGACCAAGTAGAAAGTTTATCTCTTTCTACAACCTTGGCAACCAATGCCTGTGTAGAAAATAAAGGATACCGTGCAAAGCTTTTAATCATCGGAACCACTCCGGAAATGATTGAACAGCTAACACAGGTACTTTCTAAATATGGAATTAACGATATGTCTCAGCTGATTGCCATTGATGCAAAGGCAGAAAACTTGTATGAGGACCATTTTGATCCGGATTGGGACGATTTAAAAGAACGTATTCCGGAATTATTCTCCGATTGCGACTCCATCGGCGTTGTTCAGACTTATCCAGACGCTAACGGCGGAAGATTTGAGCTGACCGCTTTAAGGGTTTTAAAAGAAAATGTAACCATGCCGGTTACCATCTCTTATGACATTTCCCAGGAAACAGACTTCCTGAAAGTTTGTGCCAGCACCTTGTTAAATGCCCGTCTGATTCCTCTGATTGCGGAATTTATGGAAGCCGTTCAC
>JAZUGA010000208.1:0-4758 GCA_045640945.1 Lachnospiraceae bacterium
AGCACGCAAACTAAAAAAACGCGCAATATCACAATAAACACCATTATCAGCATAAAAAAACAGGTCGGTTTCGCCGACCTGTTTGTGTGTTTTAATATAAACGTTTGCGTGTACCAGAGTATCACAAGGAGTTTCCTTAAAAATCTATCAACTCTTTGATATTTTCGCAAAATCTATAAATCCTTGCACGTTGTGCCCTCAAATCCCGCAAGTTTCCCACCGCTTCACTCGAAACTTTTCATAAATGCGATGCGGGGGTCTCCGTTCTCCAGATGAATGATACCGCAACGGGTGAAATTCAAATTCGCCAATGCATTCAGCATGTAGCTGTTGTCCTTGTGCGTGTCGATGCGGACATTGCGAATCAGGGTGGAGCAGAACTCGGAAGCCATCTTCATAACGCTCTTATGGCTGCCGTCGCTGGCGATGCGGTGAATAGTGCCATAAGCCTCGTCGTTGGGCCAAGCGCCATCTTCGATAACCGCATAAGTCGGATCCGGCCCGATAATAAAAGCGAAGGCTGCGAAAATTACGCCATCCTCTTCCATCACGTAGCCGATGCCTTTTTCTGCGTCCGCTTCCGCTTCCAGCATATTTGGATATTCGCCATTCCACTGGTCGGGGTTGCCATGGGAATGCATGAAACTTTTGGCGTAAGCGTAAATCTCACTGATGCGCTCCGCATCCGCCAAAGTTGATTTTCTGATAGTTACCATTATTCGTCGGAACCTTCCTCGCCTTCTTTTAAGGTTTCGATTAATCCAGCCAGCTGTGGCTCGAATTTTACGCCATACCAATGGTCTTCGTCATCGATGGTTCCCTTAATGCAGTTTACAGTGAAGTCTGCAGCTACGCATGCAGCGTTAACAGCGCCAACGCCGCGCATCATTGCGCCAACGAAAGCAGATGCGTAAACATCGCCGGTGCCGTGGCAGCCTTCTCCAACTACTTCGTGCTCATAGTAAGAGCAGATGCCGGACTCATAAATCATAACGCCAGTGTAGCCTTCACGGAAGCTTACGCCCGTAAGAACGATGCAGCCGCCGCAGAGCTGGTCTAAATCGCTGAGCAGTTTGTTGATGTAGTCATGATCATAATTTTCCTGATACTCGGTATCGGTTAAGAAGCATGCTTCGGTAATGTTCGGAATCAGAATGTTTGCCTGGGAGCAGAGCCATTTCATAGCCTCTACGTACTTATCGTCGAAAGCTGGGTAGAGCTGGCCATTGTCCGCCATAGCCGGGTCAACGATGCGGAGGCCGCCGTCAACCAGCAGGTTGTCCATAATATCCGCAACATATTTGATCTGCTGTGTGCTTCCTAAATATCCGGTGTAAACACAGTCAAACAGAATGTCTGTGTCAATCCAGTGCTGAAGAATTTTTGGAATCTCGTCGGTCAGGTCGCAGAAGGTATAGCCTTCAAAACCTGCAGTATGAGTAGAAAGCACTGCGGACGGGATAACCGCACATTCGCTGCCGCATGCAGAAATAATCGGAAGGGCAACGGTGCTGGAGCACTGGCCAAAACATGAAATGTCCTGAATCGTTAATACTCTGTTATAATTCATTTTTATTATCTCCTAAATAGTTTATTTGCTCATTCGACTTTCCCGGAGCGGCGTCGACTTCTGGAACAGTTTATTTGCTCTTCGCAGCCTGGTTTTTCAGTCGCTTATCTGATTTGATCGCGAACTTGGTTCCTAAACTCTGGAAAATCTGAACTAGTATGATAAGGAGAATAACTGCCAGGAACATAACAAGGTATTTGTATCTGTAGTAGCCGTAGTTGATGGCAATTTTTCCAAGTCCACCGCCACCGATGATACCGCTCATGGCGCTGTATCCAAGGATGGTTGTGATGGCAACTGTAAAATTATTGATAAGGCTCGGAACGCTTTCCGGAATCAGGACCTTGCAGATAATCTGGAAAGGAGTAGCTCCGGTACTCTGAGCCATTTCAATCAGGTTCGGGTTAACTTCGCGGAGGCAGCTCTCCACCAGTCGGGCAACGAACGGGAAGGCTGCGATAACCAAAGGAACGATGGAGGCAACAGTGCCGACCGTGGTTCCGATGATGGCACGGGTTAACGGGAATACCAAGATCATTAAGATCAGGAACGGTACGGAACGGAGGATGTTGATGATGAAATTCACAACAGCCATTAAAGCCTTTGGCATCGGTTTGATTCCGCCTTTGTCGCCTACAACTAAGAGAACGCCTAAAGGCAGGCCGATAATAATGGCAAAGGCCGTAGCCAGAACCGTTACGTAGAAAGTTTCCCAAAGAGCCAGTGGGAATTGGGTTTTGATGATTTCTAAAGCTTCTGTTACAGCTTCCGGTGAAAAAACATTACTGAACATTTACTTCCACCTCCTCAGCTTCGATTCCAGGTTCCTGGGTCAGATAATCTATGGTTTCTTTTACGGCGTTTTCGTCGCCGGAAATACTAAGCAAAATTGTGCCGAAAGCTTTTCCGCTGATACCCTTTGTGGATGCGTAGGAGATGTTGGCTTCGATGCCTTTCTCCAGAGCAAGACGGGCAATCATTGGCTTGCCTGCAGCATAGGCTCCGTTGTAGACCACGCGGATGAAATGCTCATCGCGGTTACCTACCACGAAAGCTCCGTCTTCGCCCTCTGGGAATACCAGGTTCTTTGCAGCCTGGCTCTTCGGATGGGCAAATACTTCCTCAACTTCTCCCTGCTCCACAACAACGCCGCCGTCAAGAATGGCAACATGTTTGCAGATACTTTCCACAACGCTCATCTGGTGGGTAATTACAACAACGGTAATGCCCAGACGTTTGTTAATGTCGCGGATCAGCTCCAGGATGGAGTTGGTGGTGTTCGGGTCCAAAGCACTGGTAGCTTCGTCACAGAGAAGCACCTTTGGATTCGTGGTCAGGGCTCTTGCAATGGCAATACGCTGCTGCTGGCCGCCGGAAAGCTGGGCTGGGTAAGCCTTTGCCTTGTCCGGAAGTCCTACGATTTCCAGCAGTTCCATTGCTTTTTCTTTCGCCTTGGCACGAGGCATTCCGCTAAGTTCCAGAGGGAACATAACGTTCTTTAAACAGTTTCTCTGCATCAGCAGGTTGAAAGCCTGGAAGATCATGGTGATGTCATGACGCTGTGCTCTCAGCTCTTTCTGGGAAAGAGACCCCAGGTCTACGCCGTCTACTTCGACAGTTCCGGAAGTAGGGCGCTCCAACATGTTCATGCAGCGAACCAAAGTACTTTTGCCGGCGCCGCTCATTCCGATAATGCCGAAAATGTCACCGTCCGGAATGGAGAGTGACACGTCTTTGAGCGCCTGCAATTCGCCGTCTGCGGTATTAAAAATTTTGGTCAGGTTTTTAATCTCAATCATAACAGTGCTTAGCCTTTTGTCTTATACAAGAAGCGGCCGGCCATTTTCTAGCCGGCCGCTCGTTTGACAGATAAAATTATTTTGTAATAGCGTCAAGTGAATCGTATTTGTCAGAATAGATTCCCATTGGCTCATGGTGTACTTCCAGTACAGAAACAAGGTGTGTTCCGTTTTCTTCGTTGAAGTTTGTCAGATAAGGAACATGCTGGAAGTAGTTTGCATCAACTTCGCCGGATTCAACTACGTTGTTAGGAATTACGTAGTCGTTGAAAATCTGGATGTCTAAAGTGATACCTTTTGCTGCAAGGATTTCTTTTGCTTTCTCAAGAATTGGAGCGTGTGGTGTAGGTGAGCAAGCAATGGTAATTGTCTGTCCAGCCAGTTCATCATAGTTTACAGAAGCGTCCAGTCCATCATTGATAGGAGCTGTAAGGTCGCATACGATAGCGCCTTTGTACTCAGCGTTGATGAAGTCTGCTACTGCAGCGCTGTTAACAGCTGCGATTAAAGCTTTGGTCTTTGGAGAAGCTTCATTGCCTTCTTTAACAACGATGATGTTTGGATATGCAACATCGGTTCCTTCTGTTACGAAAGGAGTAAGTCCAGCGTCGATTGCGTAGTTGGAGTTGATGATCGCATAGTCAAGATCCTGAAGAACGTTTGGAAGCTGTGCAGCTTCGATTTCGTCGAATTTGATACCATAAGGATTATCTACGATATCCATTACAGTTGCTTCAACATCACCAGTATCTTTCAGAGTGATAAGTCCCTGAACCTGAAGAAGCTCTAAAGCTCTGGCTTCGTTTGTAGGGTCATTAGGGATACCGATTTTAATTGCAGCTTTTGGAGCCTGATTGCCGCTGCCATCTGCAGGAGCTTCGCTTCCGCCGCCACATGCTGTAATAGCAAACATGGAAACTGCTAATACAGCAACAAGTAATAATGATAATAATTTTTTCATCTGAATAAAACCTCTTTCCTACCTCTATTTATATAAAGGTATACTAAGGCTAATAATATATCTAACTGCTTGATTATTCAAGGTTTTTTCAATTTTTGGAGGAGAAAGTCATGTTCTGGGCAAGATAGCACAGCTTTTCGATGTAGCTAGGCGCAGTGCCGCAGCAGCCACCAATAACATTGGCGCCACTTTCAATCAGCTGCATCATGGAAACTGCAAAACCATCTTCGGTAAGATTGTAGTGAACGGTGCCATTCGGACCCGGTTCCGGAATGCCGGCATTCGGCTTCGCCAGAATGTGGAGATTGGTAGACTCATGCATGGCGCGGATGATCGGGAGCATACGGTCCGGTCCGGCAGAGCAGTTTGCTCCGACGACATCAGCACCGGCTTCCGTAAGAATATGGGCTGCTTTTTCCGGCGTGTCG
>JAZUGA010000209.1:0-3661 GCA_045640945.1 Lachnospiraceae bacterium
AATTGAAAGAAACGACTATATGGTATTATAAACATCAAAGAAAATCAATTCGTGTTATAATAATTTAACAATGTATATAAAAGGGGACCTTATGAATACAAATTTCGTTAAGGATTTTCTTCCAATTACAAAAGAAGACATGTTGAAGAGGGGCTGGCAGCAGCCGGATTTCGTTTACGTAATCGGCGATGCCTATGTGGATCACTCTTCCTTTGGCCCTGCCATTATCAGCAGAGTCTTAGAAGCTCATGGCTACAAAGTGGCCATTATTTCCCAGCCGGATTGGAATGACCCGGAAAGCATCGACGTTTTCGGCGCACCTCGTCTGGGCTTTTTCGTGTCCTCCGGAAACATGGATTCTATGGTAAACCATTACACTGTAAACAAAAAACGCCGTCATGAAGATGCTTATACGCCGGGCGGAAAGGCCGGCAAGCGTCCAGACCGGGCGGTTCTTGTTTACTGCAATCTTATAAAGAAAAAATATAAAGACGTACCGGTGATTATCGGTGGTATTGAAGCCAGCCTGCGTCGCCTGGGTCATTACGACTACTGGTCAGACAAGATGAAACGTTCCATTCTTTTGGATTCCGGTGCCGATCTTTTAAGCTATGGCATGGGCGAGAAGACCATAGTCGAAATCGCCGACGCTTTAAATCAGGGAATGGCTGCGGCCGATATTACCTGGGTCCGCGGAACAGTTTACAAAGCAAGGGAAATCGACAATATTCCGGACCCGAAAATTATTCTCCCGGATTACGACGACATTTCCAGGGATAAGGTTTCTTACGCAAAGAGTTTTCGTATACAGTCCCAGAACACAGACGCCATTAATGGCAAAGTTTTAATCGAGAAATACGGTGAGAAGAGATACATCGTCCAGAACCCGCCGGCATATCCGCTGACCATGGATGAAATGGACGAAATCTACGACTTGCCTTACATGAATACCTATCATCCGTCTTACGAAGAAGCGGGCGGCGTGCCTGCGATCAAGGAAGTAAAATTCTCCCTGACCAGTAACCGTGGCTGCTTTGGCGGCTGCAGTTTCTGCGCATTGAACTTCCATCAGGGAAGAGCGGTTCAGGTCCGGAGCCATGAGTCTCTTTTGAAAGAGGCCAAGGCCATGACGGAAGATCCGGAATTCAAGGGCTATATTCATGATGTAGGCGGTCCGACAGCGGACTTCCGCAGACCGGCCTGCGACAAGCAAATAGAAAAAGGCGTTTGCTCCAATAAGCAGTGCATGTATCCGGAAATCTGCAAGAATATGATCGTGGACCACTCCGACTACATCTCTCTGCTGCGGAAACTGCGGGCGCTGCCGAAGGTGAAAAAAGTATTTATCCGTTCCGGAATCCGATTCGATTATGTAATGGCGGAAAAAGACAGCACCTTCTTAAGAGAAGTCTGCAAATATCATGTCAGCGGCCAGCTTCGCGTTGCGCCGGAACATGTTTCGGACCGGGTGCTGAAGCTCATGGGAAAGCCGAAGAAAAAAGTTTACCAGGACTTCTGCAAGAAATTTAACAGCATCAATCAGGAACTGGATATGAAACAGTATGTGGTGCCATACCTGATTTCCTCCCATCCGGGCTCAACCTTAGAGGATGCCATCGCCTTGGCGGAAAGCGTCCGGGACATGGGTTATATGCCGGAGCAGGTTCAGGACTTTTACCCGACTCCGTCTACAATTTCGACCTGTATGTATTACACCGGACTGGATCCGAGAACCATGGAGCCGGTTTATGTGCCGGAAACTTATCATGAAAAAGCTATGCAGCGTGCCCTGATTCAATATCGGGACCCGGCAAATTATAAACTGGTCAAAGAAGCGTTACTGACCGCGGGAAGAGAAGACCTGATCGGATTTGACCGCACCCATTGCCTGATTCCGCCACGACAGTTAAGCGGAAAAAAGCCTGCAAAGAAAACCGGGAAACCAGTAAATAAAAATACGAAATCAGAAAAATCATGGAACAAACAAAAAACCAGATGAAAATATGTCCCGCAGCGAAGAAGTGCGGCGGGTGCGAATATATGGGAGAGTCCTATGAGGAACAGCTTTCCAAAAAGCAGAAAAACTGTGAGAAGCTTTTAGGCCGGTTTGGGAAAGTGGAGCCGATTATCGGCATGAACTTCCCGTACTATTACCGTCACAAGGTGCATCATGCCCTGGCCAGAGATAAAAAGGGCAACATCGTTTCCGGAAGTTACATGAAGGGAACGAGGCGGGTCGTTTACGTGGACGAATGCCTTTTGGAGGACAAGGGCGCCCAGGCAATTATTGCCGACATCCGTCAGCTGCTTAAGTCCTTTAAGATTACGATTTACAGCGAGGACTCCGGCTATGGACTTATGCGACATGTCCTGGTCCGCAAGGGAAATAAAACCGGCGAGGTTATGGTGATTTTAGTAGCCGTTTCGCCAATCTTTCCATCCAAAAATAATTTCTGCAAAGCCCTGAGGAAGCTCCATCCGGAAATTACGACCATTGTCCTGAATGTAAATCCGGATGACACCAGCATGGTTTTAGGAGAGCGGAATATCGTGCTTTATGGACCTGGAAAAATCAAAGAGAAACTTTGCGGTCAGACTTTTTTCATGTCCCCGAGCGCTTTCTTCCAGGTAAATCCGATGCAGACGGAAAAGCTGTATAACACGGCCATGAAATTTGCCCAGTTAGAAGGGGCTGCCAACGTTGTGGATGCTTATTGCGGAACGGGAACGATCGGCCTTATTGCGGCAAAGAATGCGAAAAATGTGATCGGCGTAGACCTGAACGGCGATTCCATAAAGAATGCCATTACCAATGCGAAAGAAAACGGCGTGAAGAATGCGAAATTCTACAGCGCCGACGCCGGAGATTTTATGGAGAAAATGGCAGCAGAAGGTACTGCCTGCGATGTGGTATTTATGGATCCGCCAAGAAGTGGAAGCACCAAGCAGTTCATGAATTCCGTTCTGAAACTGGCTCCGGAACGAGTGGTTTACATTTCCTGCAATCCGGAAACCCTGGCCCGGGACTTAAACTACTTTACCAGTCATAAATACAAAGTAAAGAAGATGCAGCCGGTGGACATGTTCCCATTCACGGAGCATTGCGAGTGCGTAGTACTGCTCTCAAAAACCGTTTAATCATAAAGTGACAATCTGAAAACGATTTATTTCGCACACAGACCAGAGAAAAAGCCGTGATGAAAATCACAGTTATAATGGAGGACGATTATGTTCAGTTATGTTTGGCCTTTAGGGCTGGTAGTAATATCAAATGTTTTTTATCAGATTTGTGCAAAGGCGGTTCCGGAAAAAATGAACCCATTTGCATCCTTGACGATAACCTACCTGATTGGTGCGATTGCGTCGCTGATTATGTATTTTGTTTTGAATAAAGGTGGAAATCTTATTCAGGAATACCAGAAGACGAACTGGGCTCCGTTTGTTTTGGGACTTGTTATTGTTGGATTAGAGGTTGGATACATCTACGCCTATAAAGCTGGATGGCCGGTAAGTGTTGCTCAGATTGTGCAATCAGCAGTTCTGGCGGTCATTTTAATATTTGTTGGATATATGCTTTACAAGGAAGCAATTACCTGGAACAAAATCGTAGGAATTATTATCTGTTTAGCAGGCCTGGGACTGATTAACATGAAGTAATGAT
>JAZUGA010000210.1:0-4999 GCA_045640945.1 Lachnospiraceae bacterium
GACAGAATATTCTTAATTTCCGTAGCATGAGCCTCGGTGTCCGTAGAGATGATGATTCGGTCAAAATATTTTTTTCCACGCCGAACAAGCCTTTCAATAAAGGTTTCATCACTAATATGGAGAAAGACTTTATCTTCCCCCATCCGAGTACTTTTGCCTCCGGCTAAAATAACCAGATTCTTCATGGTTAAAGTATACCATAGCCATAAAAAAAAGAAAAGGACGGCACGCCCTCCGTGCACGTCCTAAATGTATTTTTTAAAAAACGGAATTTTCTTCAGCAGATAGAAAATAATGAAGCCCGCCGCCATAATGGTCAGGCAGAACAGCAAGGCGGAAATCATATCCGGCAAGTGCAGGGTCTGGTTAAAGAAGTCCAGAACACCCAGATTCTTAAAAGCTTCCAGTAAAATCAGATGGATCAAAAAGATACCAAAAGTTGTGCTGCCTACAGAGGCTATTGCCTTCTGGGTAAAAGGCTTTGCTTCTCTCCGATTGAAAATAAACCGTGCCGTAACATACAGAGTAATAACGTTTATCAGAACGAAAACATTATGGAAGGTCTGGGAATCTACCATGTTGCAAACGCCTGTCACTTTAATTTTGTAAAGGGTCAGGGCGCAGGCAAGAAGCATACAGCCTAAATTCACAGCCCAAAGGAGAGCCAGCTTCTTTCCTGTTACTTTCTTAATATCCATCCGGTTCTCCAGATAATAGCCGATGCATGGATAAATAATGGCGTTGGCTGTTATCCAGCTGAATTTCAGGAACCCGTTAAAGGTGGTGGAGCCCTGCCAGATCAGGTATTCTAAAATCGGACGGACTGCATAAGAAGCTAAAGCCAGAATGGTCATATAGCCAAACTGACGGTTTGTCATATTCTTTGCCAGAACACGAATCAACGGCAGCGCCATAAGGAATGGTATGAATGAATAGAAATACCATAAATGATCTGCGTGATTGCTGGCTACTAAAACCTTAAGGAAAAATCCCAAAGAAAGGGTGGATAACTGGGCACGGTAAGTCCATACGTAATAGATTGCAGAAATAACAATAAGTATAATTACCATGCGCAGCACACGATGGATGTACAGGTCTTTCGTCCGTTCTTCTTTTGGAATCAATAATGCGCCGGAAACGGCAAAAAACAGCGGAACAGAAACCCGGCAGGAAATAGAAAGAATCAGATAAATCCAAAATAAAGGATTGGTTGCCGGATATTTGCTGAACAAAAAGAAGCCATCTAACCCCGTGTGGTTGAAAATGACGAAAAAGCAGGCGAATATTCTTATGGCTTCAATATGAATTCGTTTCTTTTCCATGCCTTGATTATATCATTCTTCCGCTTCTTTTTGTTTTCCCATTAAATAATAACGGATAACTTCTTCACCATTTACAAGGCCCTCTTCCTCTGGGAAAAGGCAGGTTCTCTCCGGGTGCCACTGCACGCCGGCTACTGGCAATGTTTCATGCTCTAACGCCTCTACGATTCCGTCTTCGGACCATAAAGTAACCTTCAGGCCTTTTCCGATTTCCTTGCAGGCCTGGTGATGGCTGCTGTTGACTTTAAATCGTTCTCCGTAAAGCTTGTCTATATCGGAGCCTGCAACAGACTTTGCATAATGCATGTTGTCCTGTTCCCGGGAAATCCCTTTATGGGCATCGGCTACCGAAATATGCTGGATCATGGTTCCGCCAAAATATACGTTCATAAGCTGGCAGCCTCTGCAGATGCCAAACACCGGCTTTTCTGCCTTCACAAATAAATCGATAAGACGGAACTGGCCTTCGTCCAACTCCTCGTCAATTCCCACACTGCCATTCATTTCTTCCCTATAACGGGCTGGATTTATATCCGTTCCTCCCGGAAGAAGGAGTCCGTCATAAGCGTTCACATCCTCTGCACTCAGAGAAATATCAAAATTCATGCCAATGCTGGTCAGAGCATTGGCATAATTCTTTACTTTGTCTATGGTTCTTTCTGCGATTAAAATCCTCATAATTTTCGCTTTCTTTTCCAGTTTTACTGAAAAATATTACTTTGCAGTAACTTCGTTGCTGGTAGTTTCATCAAACAGAACAACCACGGAGAAGTCCGGAGAAACCGTATTTACGATTGGCTGGAACAGCTGCCATACGTTGTTACTTGCAAAATTATCTGCCTTGGTAAACAGCTCGCTCTGAATCAGGCGGTCCCGCATCATATTCAGGGAAGCCTGCTCTACCTGATTCTGCTCCTCGGTCGTCAGCTTAATATCGCCAAAGGATAAAAGACCCTTTTCCGTGTCTTCAAATTCCGTTTTGTCCAGGTCCGGATTAATATACTGCAGACAGGTATGGGGAATCTCAATGGATACAATATTGCTTTCCATATCCACACTGATACTGTTTTCGTCCAGCTTCGACAGGTCAATGGTATAAACGCCGGTTCCATAGTAAACTACATTCTTTACTTTGGAGAAAATCGGAAAATCAAACAAGCCGGCCTTGGAGAAGGTTGTAGGAATCTTTAAGGACTGCTCCATAACGATCAGTTCCTTCTTCTGCATTGCTTCTCCTAAAATTGCATTCTTGAAGTCTGCAGCCGTATAGTTGTTGATGCTTCCCGTATCCAGAACCGAATCCGGCGTGGTAATCGTGATTTCCTTTTTACCAAACAGTCCATTGGCACTGATATTTCCGATAAGAATAAGGAAGGCCATACCAAGAATAAAACCGAAAAGCATGGATCCGATAATGACTCTCTTATCAAAAACCAGACCTCTTTTTCCTTTTTTACCTTTCGGTTTTTTTCCACTGGATTTTCCTTCCAGCTCTTCCCGAATCTGCTGTCTGGCTTCTTCGACTAATTTATCGTGAGCTTTTTCTTCCGCAGTTTTTCTAGCCATCGTTACATTTCCTCCTGTAATTTTCTGGACTGGCTCATAATGGTCTTATAGGTTTCTTTTATGTATTCTGCGTTGTCTTCGCTGGCGAGGAAATCGATGGAAGCCAATTTTTTCTCCTCCACCTTCTCATCCAGAATCTCCATGCCATTTTCTTTTTTATATCCCCCGACTTCCCAGCAAAGGTCAAAGCGCTCGTCCAGAAGGGCAATGATTTCTTTATCTATTTCACTGATTTCTTTTCTGTATTCTTCTAACAGATTTTTGCTCATGACATTCCGTCCTTTTACATTTGGAATCTTACGTTTCTTATTTTCACGCTTTTTCAAAAACTGTCTTCATGCACTTGTATGTCATGTAGCAGTCGAATTTAGAAACGGTTTCATAAGGAGCATGCATAGATAAAACAGGAACGCCTGCATCGATGGTGTCGATGTTTCGGTTTGCCATGTAAAGAGCTACGGTTCCGCCGCCGCCCTGCTCGTTTTTACCCATCTGGGTCATCTGCCATACAACGCCGGCATCATTCATCAGTTTTCTTAATTTTCCAACTACTTCTGCGGAGGCATCGGAAGCACCGCCTTTTCCGCCGTGGCCGGTATATTTGCAGAAAGCTACACCGTAGTTGATCTTAGAGTCGTTGCGTTTTTCAAATACTTCTGCATAGTTTGGATCGTAAGCTGCTGTAACGTCAGCACTTACACAGAAGGAATTTGCGAAGCAGTCTTTCATATCTACCTTCTGGCCTTTGCAAAGGTCTCCCATGAACCATTCAAAAGCTTCGGACTGCATGCCGGTAACGCCTACAGAACCGATTTCCTCTTTATCTGCGAAGATGCAGACGCCGGTCTTCTTCAGGTTCTTTGCATCGAAAAGACCTGCCATTTCTGCATAAGCACATACTCTGTCGTCATGTCCGTAAGCAGAAATTAAGCTGCGGTCAAAGCCGATATCTCTAGCTTTTCCAGCAGGAACAACTTCTAATTCTGCAGAAATAAAGTCTTCTTCTTCAATACCATATTTCTCGTTCAAGATCTTTAAGATGCCCATTTTAACGCGTTCGGACTCATCTTTTTCGCCAATTGGACGAGATCCTACTAAAACGTTCAGAATCTCAGAAGGAACTGCTTTATCTAAAGGCTCATTGTCGGAAGGTTTTCTTAAATGTGGAAGAAGGTCTTCGATAATGAACTGTGGATCGTTTTCATCAGCGCCGATATTAACATCAACAACAGAACCGTCTCTTAAAACGACAACACCATAAAGTTCTAAGTTTCTAGCTAACCACTGGTATTTACGAACGCCGCCGTAATGATGTGTCTTTAAGTAAGCCATTTCACCGTCTTCATAAAGTGGGCTTGGTTTCAGGTCCAGACGAGGAGCATCGGTATGAGCTGCGGTAAGGTTAATGCCCTTATCCAGTTTCTCGGTTCCGATAACTGCCAGCATAATTGCTTTGCCTCTGTTATTAAAATAAACTTTATCGCCGGCTTTCAGCTTCATGCCTGCTTTGTAAGCCTTAAAGCCTTTCTTTTCTGCCAGCTCGATGCAATAGTTTACGCAAAGTCTTTCGGTCTTTCCGTGATTCAGGAAATCCTTATAGTCTTCGCAGTAAGCTTCCATTTTCTTCTCTTCTGCAGCTGTTAATGAATCATAACCGTTGCCTGGTTTGTAAAATAACTTTTCTTTTAAATCATTTTTCTTTGCAGCCATGATGTGCCTCCTAAAATTATTTTCTGAATTTAGTATACCAAATTCAATGCCGCAAAACAATGCAGCTTAACACTTTCAATTCGTTTCAATGCAAAATTATTTCTCAGGAATGCATCAAGAAAAACGGCCACGAAATCCGTGGCCGTTTAACTTTAATATTTTGGGTTATAACCTTTTTTTACTTACTGATAAAACGTTTTATACTAATTTGTAATTAATTTCCCTGTACTTTTCCAAGGTGTGGATGGTTGTTTCCAGATGCACTAAGGAGAATCTCAAGGAAGTTTACAGGATCGTTGTAGTCAGCAATCCAACCTAATCTAGACAGTGTGAAATCACCAGCTGTAAGAGCTGTCTGAATTACTGCCCAGTCACGCTGGTCAACTTCTACTGCGATTCCA
>JAZUGA010000211.1:0-5909 GCA_045640945.1 Lachnospiraceae bacterium
TGCCGGCAGCATTATTGTAGAAAAGGTATTTTCCGTTCCAGGAATTGGAACCCTTTTGATTACTGCCATTACCAACCGTGATTATCCGGTTGTTGAAGCAGTCGTTCTGTTGATCGCATTTTTCATTATTGCAATCAACTTTGTTGTAGATATGATTTATCAGGCCGTAGACCCTAGAGTTAAGTTATGAAAATAAAGAACAATCCAAGCTTAATCATAGGAATTATTATCACCGGACTTATCTTGCTGATGGCAATCGTAGGTCTGTTTTGGACGCCTTATTCTACGACTCAGATGGATATTTCCTTGAAATTTGCGCCTCCAAGCTTCGCTCATATTTTCGGCTGTGATAATTTTGGCCGTGATATTTTCAGCCGCGTTATGCAGGGTGCTGGAACGACCTTTTTAGTTTCCTTATCTACCATTGCTTTTGGTATGGTGACAGGAACCATTATTGGTTTCTTAGCTGGTTATTCCGGAGGATGGCTGGATGAAGTGATTATGAGAGCCAATGACGTTATTAACGCGTTCCCAAGCCTCCTTCTGGCTTTAGTATTCGTAAGCTTTTTAGGAAGCGGTCTCTTAAATATTATTTTAGCGTTAGGAATTTTATTTATACCGAGTTTTGCAAGAATTGCACGAAGCGAAATGCTTCGTTTAAAAGGCATGCAGTTCGTGCAAAGCGCAGTATTAGTTGGCGACAGCAAGGGAAGAATTATTTTCTCCCAGATTCTGCCGAATGCCTACATCAGCATTTTAAGCAGTGCAGCCGTTGGATTTAACAATGCGGTAATCGCAGAGGCCGGCTTAAGCTATTTAGGCCTGGGCGTTCAGCCACCGGATGCTTCCTTGGGACGTATGATCAATGAGGCCGGAAGTTATCTGATGCAGGCTCCTTGGTATGCGATTTTCCCAGGTGTTGCCATTATTGTTTTAGTTTTAGGCGTCGCTTTAATTTCCGACGGTGTCAGCAAAATAGATTAAAGGTTTCGTATGTTACTGAAAGTAGAAGATTTAAAAGTTCAATATAATACCGCAGAGAAGACCAGCTATGCAGTTAAGGGCGTTTCTTTCGAAATGGAAAGAGGCGAGATTTTAGGCATCGTTGGAGAATCCGGTTCTGGAAAGAGTACCTTAGGATTAACCATGATGGGACTCCTTCCTTCCTATGCTTCTTATTCCGGTCACGTGTATTTTCAGGGCAGGGATATGATTCCGATGAGCTTTGAAGAACTGCGTCAGATTAAAGGCGATGAGATTTCTGTTGTCTTCCAGGAACCGATGACCTCTTTAAATCCTTTGATCAGAGTTGGCAAGCAGGTTGAGGAGATGCTTCTGCTCCATGTCAATGATAAAGACGATGCCCTGACCGAGGCTCCGGACGGAACGAAATTAAACCGTCATCATGAGAAATTATCGAAAGAGGAGCGAAAGAAAAGAGTTCTGGAACTGTTTGAAGCTGTAGAACTTCCAAAGCCGGAAGAAACCTATAAGAAATATCCTCATGAGCTTTCCGGTGGTATGCAGCAGAGAGTCATGATTGCCATGGCTTTAATGTGCGAACCGGAAATCTTAATTGCGGATGAGCCGACAACTGCGTTGGACGCTGATATTCAGGACCAGATTCTGGACCTGTTAAAGAGCATCAATGAAAAACGTGGTACCGGCATTATGCTGGTTTCCCATGACCTGAGAGTTATCCGGAGAGTCTGCCACAAGGCGATTGTTATGTATAATGGCGAAATCGTGGAACGTGGAACGGTAGAAGATATTTTTGAACGTCCGCAGGACCCTTATACAAAGAGCCTGATTGCAGCGCTTTCCGATGAGAAAAAGAATTCGGATCCGATTGAAGGCGAGGCAGCGTTGGAAGTAAAAGACCTGTCCGTTTACTATGTAAAGAAATCGGAAAAACTGGGCGAAAAGCCGAAGAAAAATGTTATCTGCGAAGGCATGACCTTCGATGTAAAGAAGGGCGAGATTTTAGGCTTGGTTGGCAAGAGCGGTTCTGGCAAGAGCAGTATTTCCCGTGCCATTTTAGGCCTTCATAAAGACTATACGGGCGAAATTATTCATCATACGGAAAAACCTCAGATGATTTTCCAGGACAGCGCAGCTTCTTTGAATCCAGCACGGAAAGTTGGATGGATTTTAGAAGAGCCTTTGAAAAATAAAAAAGTGGAGCCGGAAGAACGCAAGCGTCTGGTAAAAGAAATGATGAAACGAGTAGAGCTTCCGGAAGATTTTTTAGACCGTTATCCGCGCCAGCTTTCCGGTGGCCAGAAACAAAGAGTAAATATTGCTTTGGCGTTAATGAGCGGAAGCAAATTTATTATCGCCGATGAGCCAGTTTCTGCACTGGACGTTTCTATTCAGGAACAGATCATTGAGCTTCTTTTGAAACTGCAGAAAGACCTGGATCTTTCCATGCTTTTCATTTCTCATGACAGAGCAGTTGTAGAAAGAATTTGCGACCGGGTCATCCACATGGAAGATTGGAAACCGGTTTCTTAAGATATGCTTTGGCTGACTTCTATGAGCAGATTATTTCAGCCTGGAGAATTCATGAATTTTTATTCTGTTTACAATTCATCAATCGGAAAACTTTACCTGGTCAGCGACGGAACCGTCCTGACCGGATTGTTTTTTGATGCGGAAAAGATACTTTCAAAAATGAAAAAAGGCAAGGAGAATGTACCGGCTTTTGATACGACGAAGCGGTGGCTGGATATTTATTTCAGCGGAAAAGAACCAGATTTTTTACCGCCAATAAAACTGAAAGGAACCCCTTTCCGTGAAGAAGTATGGAATTTGTTAAGGTCCATCCCTTATGGGACTACGGTCAGCTATGGAGATTTAGCAAAGGTTCTGGCTGCCCGTCATGGAAAGAAAATGTCTGCTCAGGCAGTGGGAGGAGCTGTAGGAAAAAATCCGATTTCCATTATTATTCCTTGCCACAGAGTTATTGGAGCAAACGGGAAACTGATTGGATACGGCGGAGGATTAGATAAAAAGAAGTACCTTCTGGAATTGGAAGGAATCCAAAGCAACAATTAAGAAAATGAAAAAGAGAGAACAATGATACGAGAAATAATGCATGATCCTATATTTTTAGCACAGAAATCCGTGCCAGCAACTAAGGCGGACGTTTCCGTTGGCGATGATATGTTAGATACATTGAAAGCCCATAAAGACGCCTGCGTTGGTATGGCTGCTAATATGATTGGAATCAAAAAGAGAATCATCATTTTTGATAATAACGGAGCTTACATGGTAATGTACAATCCGGAAATCGTTATGAAGAACGGACTTTTTGAAACGGAAGAAGGATGCCTTTCTTTATCTGGCATCCGCAAGACTCAGCGCTATAAAATGATTAAAGTGGAGTGGATGGACCGCAATTTCAAAAAACAGAATGCAGTCTTTACGGGCTGGACGGCCCAGATTATCCAACATGAAATCGATCATTGTAACGGCGTATTGATATAAAACCAAAGACGGGAGAATTAGGGGGTATTCTTATGTGTGGAATTACAACTGATTTATAGATAGTAATAAATCGGAGCAAAGAATGGGGATATGTGTTTTGTTGCTGAATCTGATGGATTGATAGTTGGAGCAGTATGGGTTCGTATTAAGAATGATTATGGGCATGTAGATGATGAAACGCCATCTTTTGCAATTTCGCTCTTAAAGGAATATCGTGGAAACGGAATAGGTACAGAACTGATGAAGAGGATGTTTTTGGAATTAAAATCCTGCAAATATAAGAAAACATCATTAGCTGTCCAAAAGCAGAATTATGCGGTGAAGATGTATAAAAGGGTAGGCTATGAAATGGTTGGTGAGAACGAAGAAGAATACATTATGGTTTGCAAGTTGCAGTGACAAATCAGAATTTGTCCAACTCTATTGTCCGTAGATATATTTTTATCCGACTCTACGGAGTGTGGGTGTGAAAATACAGATTGAAACGGTAGTATCTTTTGTGAAAGGAGGCATGAGTTATGGATCAAATTAAAACAGGAAAGTTTATTGCTTTTTTGAGAAAAGAAAAAGGTCTTACTCAAATGGCCCTTGCTGACCGTCTCGGCATAAGTGACAAGACGATCAGCAAATGGGAACGTGGAGCCGGATTCCCTGACGTTTCATTAATGCTCCCACTTTGTGAAGTTCTTGAAATCAACGTGAACGAACTACTGTCAGGAGAGAAACTGGCCGATGCCGACTACAAAAAGAAAGCAGAGGTTACTATTATGAATCTTGTTCAGGAAAACAAAGAAAATAAAAAGAGGTTCTTTCAATCTATCGTGTGCGGGATCATCACCATAATTGCGGTATGCTCGCTTGTGGTAATTGCAGCATATATTGAAATGCCAGTGGCAATCAGAATATTGCTTATCATTTTTGCGGCCGTTACAGCAGCTGTCGGGACAGGAGCAGCAATCACTTTGGATGTACAAGCTGGATATTTCGAATGCCCGAGTTGCAAAAAGCTTTTCGTTCCGACCACAAAAGAATACGTAAAAGGATACCATACCTTTACTAAGCGCCGACTCACCTGTCCCGAATGCGGAAAAACAGGTATGTGTAAGCATAAAATCGTACGATAGGTTGACACGAAATAATTCCAGTTTGCAGAGATGCCGTTGGTAAGAGAGGTATGCCATGATACTTGAAACGAAAAGATTGATCCTCCGACCGTGGGAAGAAAGAGATGCGGAGAATTTATTTAAATATGCAAGTCATCCTGATGTGGGACCAATCGCAGGATGGGCGTTTCATACAAGTGTAGAGAATAGCCGTGAAATAATCCGGAAGGTTCTTTCAGCGCCGGAGACCTATGCTGTAGTATTAAAAGAATCAAGCCAGCCTGTTGGCAGCATTGGACTTATGCTTGGGAAAGCCAGCAATATTGGAATTCCTGATTCAGAAGGTGAAATCGGCTACTGGATCGGAGTTCCGTATTGGGGACGAGGGCTGATACCGGAAGCAGTCAGGGAATTGATGCGCTACGGTTTTGAAAACCTGAAACTTAATAAAATATGGTGTGGTTACTTTGATGGGAATGAAAAGTCAAAGCGTGTTCAGGAGAAGTGCGGTTTTCATTATCATCATACGGCCTATAATGTGCCCTGTGCCATAGAGGGCGTTCTCCGAACGGAACACATAACATGCCTTTCCAAAGAGGAATGGCAGTCTGTCAGATAACTTCTAGTTTGTTTGTGTAACCGTCGTGCTTTTGGCTAAAAGGAATTCATTATGGCAAATGGTATAACAGGAATTCGAATCGTCTGCGCTATTGCTTTGATTTTTTATCCAACCTTTGAGACCGGATTTTATGTGTTTTATCTTCTTGGAGGCATCAGTGACGTTCTCGACGGCATTGTTGCAAGACGACTGAAAATCGAATCAAAGTTTGGATCAAAGCTGGATACGATTGCAGATATTGTTTTTGTGATCGTTGTGCTGATAAAAATATTTGGGACAGTATACATTCCGCTGTGGCTTATTATTTGGGTCATCTGCATAGCTATCCTGAAATGCATCAACATCGTCAGCGGATTTGTACGGTATAAGCATTTCGTTTCGGAACACACCGTGTTGAATAAAATATGCGGAATCTTATTGTTTATCATTCCGCTTTGCATCGGTAAGTTTCCATGGCAACCAGTCATGATATTGTTTATTTTAACCTGTGCGGTGGCAACCGTCGCCGCGATACAGGAAGGACATTATATCCGTACCGGAAAAGTAATTAAATAGAAAAATCAGAATTTGCAGAAATCTTGCTGGCTCATTAAATCAGAATTAATATTCTTATACCGAACGAGGAACTGTCCCGCAGGGACATGCATAAGCAACGAGGGAAATGCGAAAAAGTCAGGCTATGTACGGTGATGGCGAGA
>JAZUGA010000212.1:0-3193 GCA_045640945.1 Lachnospiraceae bacterium
GCCATATTACTTACCTGCCTTTCCTACAACAATCGGTCCGTCTGCTAACGGATTCTTCTTTGCTTCTTCTTTTGCTTTTCTCTTTTCTTCTTCCCAATTTGCCCGGATTACTTTATTGATCAAGTCAAAGGCTGGGAAAAAGTGCTGATGGATTCCGCTCTGATCTGCTCCGGCACCCATGGCAATGGCCAGAAGCTCCGTAAACTGGAACACCGGAATATTATATTTCTCACTTAATTTTTTATTAATTTCTTCTTCCCTCATATCCAGGTTCATATTACATAACGGACAAGCCGTCACAATCGCATCGGCTCCGTTTGCTTTCGCATTGCGGAAGATTTTCTCAATTAAAGGACGAGCCTCCTTCGGTGCATCAACCTGATGGCTGGCACCGCAGCATTCCGTCTTGAAATCCCATTCAATCGCTTCTGCACCCGTCATTTCCACAATCCGGTCCATTTTCATCGGATTCTCCGGACTTTCTTCTCCTGTAATCTTCTGCGGACGGCTCATCAGACAGCCATAATAGCAGGCTACTTTCAGACCTTTCAGGCTGCGGACCAGTTTTTCCCGGCATTTTTCATTCACTTCCGCATCCGAGAATAAATCCAGGAAATTTAAGATTTCCGGTTCCGCCTTAAAATTCATTTCAAGAATGTCTTCGATTTCCTGGCGCCGTTCTTCGCTATTGCGGGCTGCGTAAGAAGAATAAGCCAGACGGCTATAGCAGGCAGCACAAGGAGTAACAATATCCAGCCCCGGATTTGCCTCTTCCGAAAGGGCAATATTTCTGGCTGCAAGAGCCAAAGCCATTTTCTCGTTCTTTGTATGAGCCGCGGTGGAACCACAGCAATTCCAGTCCGGAATCTCAAAAAGCTCCAGACCGATTTTATCGGCTACAAACTCGAAGGATTTCTTATAAGTTACGGCCGTGGAATCCATGGAGCATCCAGGGAAATAAGAATATTTCATCATTTCACTGCACCTCCTTCTTCCGTTTTTGCCATAATTTTCTTAATCGCGTCTTTATCTCTTACGGTATTCATTTCCGGCCGTAAAATGCCTTTTTTCAGCATTTTCGGTACATTCTCCATATCTTGAGTAAGATGACCGGAAGTTACGTTATATGCGCCTTCTAAGATGACTTCCTGGCTCTTACCAAAGTAGCGGATCGTCTCCGTGAAAATGTCATTGAATAATTTCACGTCTTCTTCTCCGCAATATCCTCTGTTCTGGGCCTCAATTCTGCATTTTTCCATAAGAATAGCCACATCAATATCATGCGGGCATCTTAAGGAGCAGGTATGGCAGGACGCACAAAGCCAGATGGATTTCGACTTTAAGACTTCATCCATGTCTCCCAACTGCATATAATGCACAACCTGTCTTGGCATCAGATCAAAGGAATTTGCCATAGGGCAGCCGGCGGAACATTTTCCGCACTGGTAACATTCTTTTAAATTCACAGACGCTTCTTTCGCAAGCCGGTCTGCTAACAGTTTTCCCTCTGCCCTGTTTAATATTTTATCCATAATGTCTCCTGAACTTATGATTCTCTATCTGCTAAAAGCCGGGCCATGGCAATCAGGTCTTTTTTTGCCTGATTTTCCTTCAGGTCCTTTAAAGCTTCCATGGCTTTCTGAGAATAATTTTTCACTTCCTGCTGGCTGTTCTCTACGCCGATCAACAGCGGCAGGGTTTTCAGACCTCGGTTTTTATCTTGCAGAATCGCTTTTCCCAGACGTTCATCTCCGGTTACATCCAGAATGTCGTCTTTTATCTGAAAAGCCATTCCTATGTTATATCCATATTCTTCCAGACACTTTATTGTTTCATCGTCTGCTCCGCCAGCCAGACCACCACAGGCAGCTGCTGCTTCAATAAACAAAGCCGTTTTCTGCTCAATACTTTGCAGGTATTGCATGGCAGTAATGTCCTGATTGCGGTTTTCTAACTGATTCAGTTCTCCTAAGCACATCTGCTCCGAAACCTTTGCCAGTCGTTCGTTTATTCCCATGCCTTTATAAATTTTCAGCAGGTCCATGGCTCTTCCCAAAAGGAAATCTCCGGCTTTTACCGCCGTTAAATTTCCACTGGTTTCGTTAATGGTAGGAACGCCTCGTCTTAATATGCCTTCATCCACAATGTCATCATGAATTAAAGAAACGGTGTGCATTAATTCAATCATGAGCATTAACGGCATGATTTCGGCTTTTCTTTCGCAGCCTTCTGCCAGATTATAAGCCGCCCAGCTTAAAGCCGGACGCAGCCTTTTTCCTCCAGCCATCATGACCCGTGTCAGGTCCTTATTAAGGTCCGTAACGGCGCTGATGCTGATTTCTTTCAGCAAAGCTTCCAGCTGCGTTTTTCCTTTCCGGAAATTTTCCGGATTCTTTGGAAAAACAAGGTCCAGAGACGGACTTTCCGCCTCGGTGATGCGCTCTCTTAATTCCCTGGCAAAGCTTTCGGTGATTTCTATCGAATCCACCGGAATCAGATGCAAAGAAAACTGGCTGAAATAATAATCGCCTTCTAAAGTGTCAAAATCGATTCTGTTTTCATCCAATAACCTGTGTTTGCTCTGGAACAGGTCGAAATAAAATCGGGCCTGTTCCAGTTCCGTACTATTCGGTTTGCAGGTTTCTAATTGAATCATCAATAATCTTTAGTCCTCTTTACCAAAAGCTTTTCTTGCAGCTTCTGCATCCTTTGGAATCATATGCTCCAAAGCCTGTTCGTTGGCGTGCTCGTTTGGAAGAATAACTGCAGGTTTTCCTTCTCCTCCACCCAGCTTCAGAGCATCTAAAACTACGCTTTCTTCTTTGATTTCAAAATCTTTTACTAATGGCTCAAAGCCTTCGAAAGTAGCCTTAATCTGCATAGCGCCGGAGTTCTTTGGAATTCGGTCAATATAGAACTCGCCTAAGAAGTCGGTTTCTGTTTCTGCAACCGGAATGTCGTTTACCAGCAGTTCTACTTTTGCGCCGATTGCAGCTTCTTCCACTCCGTCTTTATCGAAGCAAAGAGCGCCCTTTACGAAGCATTTGGTATAGTAATAAAGGTTTTTGTACATGACACGAGGCTTGTTGGAGCCGTCGGTAATTGGCTTCAAGCCCTGTTTTTCTACAATCTGTTCCCACTGGGCATCTTCACAGAATACGGTCTGAAGAGCTCTTAATGGGCAAGCCTGTAC